>JALVEA010000424.1 GCA_027008665.1 Thiotrichaceae bacterium
TACCTAATATAACCTTAACATCTTTTAACCCTACATCTATTCAACCACAACAAACAGTGGCAGAGTCTGAGAATCTGCAAAAAAAAGTATCTTTGCCAGAAATTAGGCAAAGTGATGTTGTTGTTGTTGCTGATAAAATTGTTGTTGATTTGCCCCAAGCAATTAGCCAAGAACAACAATCCTGCTGCCTCAAAGCCTTGCAGGGCCTTACTTTTGAGCAACAACAAAGGGTGATTAATGTTTATAAAATCAAAGAGAAAAACGATATTATCCACAATCCTGTTGGTTTATTCATCGTATTGGCTAAAGCAGAACGCAATGGAAGTTTAAGCCTGCCTAAGAGCGCTAATACGATCTCCCATCCCTCGCATAAACCGTTTGTCAGTGAGAAAGAGGAAACGCAAAAGAAGGAGGAAAATAAAGACTTATCTGATCATTTTGGACGTTTAACATGGCTAAAAGAAGCCGCTCAACGAGAAGGCAAACTCTTCCTAGAATTTGCCAATTTTATGCAGATGAATGCCTATGTTGAAGATCCCAAAATGCTACTTATTTGGCTAAAATACCATGCTAAAAAAGACAATCAAACGCTTGAAGTGTTGGCGAAAAGCTTATCATTGGACTGGGTTTTGTCTTAATTAATAGCCTGTGCTGTACTGTGTTTAAAAAAACAATCTGTATATTTTTACAAGATGGTCAAGCTGTTAATCTGCCTTTGAAGTCTATTAATATTTTAAATCCTCAGTTCAGTAAGAGTAAATCACAATGACAATACGTATATCTTTTTTAGGTTTAGGTGCGATGGGTTATCCAATGGCAGGGCATCTTGCAAATAATGGCTTTGAGGTAACTGTTTATAATCGCACCACTTCGGTGGCGGATAAATGGCTGACAGAGTATTCAGGAAAGCGTGCAATAACCCCTGCAATGGCGGTAAAAGAGGCGGATATTGTTATAAGTTGCGTTGGTAATGATAATGATGTGCGTAGTCTTTATTATGGTGTTGAGAATCAAAATAATGGTATTTTTTCAGCGATTAAAGAAAATACTTTGTTGATTGATCACACCACGACTTCTGCTGATTTAGCTTGTGAATTAATGCAAATAGCAGCGCAACATCAAGCGAATTTTATCGATGCGCCTGTTTCGGGCGGTCAGATTGGAGCTGAAAAAGGGTGTTTAACTATTATGGTGGGGTCTGATGAGGCTGTTTATCAACAAGCCCTACCCGTTATGGAAAGTTATGCTCAATCTATTTCATTAATTGGTGAGGTCGGCTACGGTCAACGCTGTAAAATGATTAATCAGTTGTGTATCGCTGGTATTTTGCAAGGCTTATCAGAGGCATTAAGCCTTGCTAAAGCATCAGGTATTGATGCTAAAACAGTGGTGAATACTTTACAACACGGTGCGGCAGGTTCTTGGCAAATGATTAATCGCACCGAAACCATGATGAATGATCAATTTGATTTCGGTTTTGCTGTGGACTGGATGCGTAAAGATCTTGCTATTTGTTTTGAAGAGGCAGAACGTCTACAGGTAAAATTGCCATTGGCTAAGTTAGTTGATCAAGAATATGAAAAATTACAGGCTAACGGTTATGGACGCTCTGATACCTCCGTGCTGATAAAACAGTTTGAGAATTAATTTACTGTTCTTCTTCTATCGCTTTTGTATCCATTATTTTAATCCATTTATCAACAATTTTTATACCAATAAAGCGGATAAAATACCAATCAATACCTTTCACGGTTTTT
>JALVEA010000425.1 GCA_027008665.1 Thiotrichaceae bacterium
AACCTGACATGAATTGTGTCGCCGTATTTTTGATCGATGAATCACTGTGTATCAGCATGGGTTGATAGATATTTTTTTCTTCGTTCGAGAGATGTTCTTTCACAGCATTAACATAGCTAAAAAATATATCGCACATTATCTGTGTATCACAAAGTTCTCTATTTCGAATCAGTACACTTAATACTTTTGAATGTTCTGCTATTTTATGATTGTGTTGGTGCATTGTGTCAATTGATAACATTATCTTTTCTTCCTAGTCGCAATCGTTTAATTATTTTATTATTTCGCGTATCAACTCGCCTTAAACGCACAAGTTGATACCTAAGGAAGTATAGTGAATTTTTTAAGCGTATTCTTTACATATAATTTTATAGGGAATCATAAAACTATATGAATCATCGCCTTAATGTGTTGACCGTACAGGCGGTAAATTCGTTAATTCTGTTTCTATCCACGAGCGCACGGCTTCATTAATTTCACTTGGACTGCTATTTTTACTTTCTATTTTAGGCCCAATACTAACAGTTATTCGCCCTGGTCGCTTAATAAAGGTATTACGTGGCCAACATTCACCTGCATTGTGTGCAATAGGGTAAACAGGGTATTGAGAATAAGCAGCGAGTAATGCACCGCCCATTTTATAACGCACTTTTTCCCCTGGGGCGACGCGTGTTCCTTCAGGAAAAATACAAACCCAGTTACCTTCATCTAAACGTTGTTTGCCAATTGTTTTTACCTGCTCAACAGCGGATCGTCCTGCTTTACGGTCAATTCCAATCGGTCTAAGCAAAGGCAATGCCCAACCATAAAAAGGAATTTTGAAAAGTTCGCGTTTAAGAACCCATGAGATGCTAGGAAAAATAGTGGGCAAGAACATGGTTTCCCATGTTGATTGGTGATTAGGCAATAAAATAGCATTTTGTTTAAAATTGATATTTTCATAACCTTGCACTTGATATTGAATCCCGCACACTGCTTTTAACAACCAGATATTAAAATGCGACCATATTAGTAGTGTTTTATAACGTATTGAATCTGATAATAAATACAGTATTGGACTAATCAAACCTGCGATAATGGTGATACCTGCAAAACCGATCCAAAATAAGATTGAGCGAAAACCGAGCCAAAGTAAGTAAAATAGATTATTGTTTTCAGTTGTTTTCATGACATTAGCTTTAATATTTGTTGTAGTGCTTGACCACGATGACTAATGGCATTCTTTGTATCAGGATCAAGTTCTGCCGAGCTGGTTTTATGCGTTGGGACATAAAATAAAGGGTCATAACCAAAACCGTTCTCTCCTGATAGCTGGTGCAAAATACGTCCTTCCCAACTTGCATCAGCAATTAATGGAGAAGGGTCATCCGCATGGCGCAAAAAGACAATACAACAACGAAAACGAGCGCTGCGTTGTTCATCAGGTACACCTTCGAGTGCTTTAAGCAGTTTGATATTATTGGCATTATCTCCCTTACCTGAATAGCGAGCAGAATAAATACCAGGTTGCCCATTAAGGGCATCCACTTCAATACCTGAGTCGTCTGCTAAAGCGGGTAATCCTGTTATTTTTGCTGCATTTCTAGCTTTTAGAATCGCATTTTCTACAAAGGTAAGCCCTGTTTCTTCTATATCAGGCACATTGTATTCAGACTGCGCTACAATTTCGAAACCCGCTCCGCCCAAAATACGAAAAAATTCACGTAACTTGCCTTGATTGCCACTAGCAAGTACGATTTTTTGTGGTTTTAT
>JALVEA010000426.1 GCA_027008665.1 Thiotrichaceae bacterium
CTCTTGTAATTCTATAAAGAAAGTTGAACGACAACATAATGGTATCTTTTATGCAAAAGCAAGTGATTCTATTTATCATAAAAATCTTAAACAAAAATTTCAAATAATAGGAGATAAAATTTCTAGAAATCTTACAAAAAATTTCAAACTACCTTCTAATAATATCCGTATAAGTTTTAAAGACTGTAAAAAAGTATCTGCTTATTATATTAAGAAAAATTCCGAAATTATTATGTGTTATGAAATGTATTTATATTTACTTAAAAAATACAAGAATAATGTTACTTATATTTATGATTTTGTACTAGCTCATGAATTAAGTCATGCACTTATAGATCAAAGAAATATTCCTATTATTGGTAAAATTGAAGATGCTGCTGATGCAATAAGCACTGTTTTGCTGATTAATAAGCCAACATTAAAAGGGAGAAATCTGGGTGTAGATACTGTTCTTTTAGCCTCTACTTTTTTTGCGGATAATTTCAATCCGAAACATATTAGCTGGAGTGGGGCGCATTCGATTGGTCCACAACGAGCTGCAAATTTAGTTTGTTGGGCAATTGGAAGTGATCCTTTATCCCTTGTAAGGAATCGTGCAAGGCTTGTTAAGTATATCCAAATGAGGCTTAAAGGAAGAAATTGTATCGCTGAATATAAAAAAATATCTAAATCGACCAGTGTATTGCTTCGTGAATATATTAAATAATAAGGTTTAAACCATGACGAAACGAAATTCATTTGGAATGAAGGCATTTGGCACACGCTTTCTTTATTTGCTTGTATTGATTTTTTTAACCTACAATCCTTCTCATTACTCTCTTATTGATTGGATGCAATATGAGCTAAGCTCGTTTTCTATCGGGATCGGTATTATTGTTATTATTTTATGGTGTGTTGTTTTGTGGTTTGTCTATTTAGGTAGTGGTTGGCTGGGGCTGTTATTGGGGACGACTGTTATTGGATTATTGCTTTGGATGGCAAAAGATATAGGTCTCATTCATTTTAATAATATTACTATGAACGTGATCATTGCAGAGATTTCTTTAGCTTTGCTTTTTACGTTAGGTTTATCATGGGCGCATATTAGAAGGCGTATTAGCGGACAATTATCAACCGATGATATTGGCACGGATGCCTGAGTATTATTATTCTGACTTAAATTGGAGAAGGAGCATTTTATAATGGAAAGGAAGCCATAATGTTAGAGAATCTAACGGATGATGCGTTGATTAAACGCTATGTTCAAAATAATGATACAGATGCTTTTGATGTACTTACTTTGCGGCATCGTGATCTTATCTATTGGCGCTTTTATAAAAGTTATCCTCACGATGCAGAGGATTTAGTACAAGATCTCTTAGAAAAATTACTTGGACGTTTGCATTCCTATCAAGCAGAGGGAAAGTTTTCTGCTTATCTTTCTTCTATGGTAAAAAATATGTTGATTGATAAGTGGAGAAGCAAGCAACAAATAATAGGGAATATGACTTTTTCCGAATCTGATGATGAAACTATTTTAACACTGACTGACCAGCAATCCCCTGATAAGACGCTGGATATTGACCAGCAATTGATACATCTTTTTCATACTTTAATTCCCAGACTTCCTTGTCAACAACGTATGGCTTATTTACTGGTACAAGAATCCAATTTGTGGGAAGGAATGCAAAAATTGAATTGGCATGACCTAGCGGCATTAAATGGAAGTGATCCGAATGAGGTAGCTTTACGTTTTATGAAAACT
>JALVEA010000427.1 GCA_027008665.1 Thiotrichaceae bacterium
ACAAGATCAGAAAAAAATAAAAACCATCACTGAAACATTACAAAAAACTGAAACATTATTAGAGGAAAAATACGTTCGCTGGGAAGTATTAGACGATTAAAATAAGCAAGATGGAAAAATGAAAAATTAGGACACCCATCAATTTATTCATCAAATATATTCAAATTTTCAAATTTGACATTATGCATATAAAATATGTATCATTATTCTATGGAAATTGAATATGATCCTCAAAAAGCTAAATCAAATCTAATAAAGCATGGAGTTACCTTTGAAGAAGCTACTACGGCACTTTATGACCCAGTAGCTCTTGTGCAAGAAGACATAGATTCTGTCAATGAAAATAGATGGGTATTAACTGGTCTAAGTAACAAAGCTAATATCTTAACTGTTGTTTACACATTAAGAGGAGAGGAAATAATTCGTTTAATTTCAGCCAGAAAAGCAACACGAAAAGAGGTTAAATATTATGCGTGAAGAATATGATCTTTCAAATGCGAAAAGAGCAAAGGATGTTCCGCACCTAGCTAAGTTACAATCAGAAGAAACAGGTAAAACTAGAATTACCATTATGCTAGACAATGATATTTTAAGTGACTTTCGTTTAAAAGCTAAAAATGAAGGTTTAGGTTACCAAACACTCATAAATCAGGTTTTAAAAAACTATACTCGTTCATCATTGCTAGATGAGGAGATGCTGAGAAAAGTTATTCGTGAAGAGCTACAAAGAGCCTAAACAGTGACTATTCTAAGAAAAATTAATTAGGAAAAATTAGGATACCCATCAATTTACCATGACCTAGACTTAGAACAGTTACCAAAAGAAATAGAAGCACTTGAAGAAGAAATAGCACAATTACATCAAATAATGTCGGATTCTGATTTTTATCAAATTAAATGTTGAATACACTTCTCCAGCTTGACTAATTGCATCTTTTGCTTGTTGCTCTTTGTCTGTCTCGTTATTTTTACCTCCACCACAGGCAGATAGTATTATTAAAAATAATATAATAATTATTGTATTGTTTGAAGTTTTCATATAAAAATCCATTTTATTTTCATATTTGTTTTTTGTCATTTTACATAGCCTCTTTTATAAGCATATAAGGCTAATAAAGCGATGGGATGAATATTAAGTTTTCTTCTAATATTTGCTCTATGTGTTTCAATACCACGTATTCCTCGATTAATTTTTTTGGCAATTTCTTTATTACTAAGTCCTTTAGCAATAAGGGTTAAAATCTCTGTTTCTCTTTTCGTTAAAGGGTTTTCATCAAGCGGTTTATTGCTGTATAAGGTCTCACTAACTTCTTCACTAAAATAAGCAGCTCCTTGAGACACTGCTTTAATGGCTAATAATAAATTGGAAAGGGAGATGTTTTTCAGTGCATATCCTGTTGCTCCTGCACGCATTAATTTCCAGATATGTTCAGCTTCTTCATGCATACTGAGCACTAGTATTTTGCTATCAGGACACTCTTTTTTAAGAATAACGGTTGCTTCATAGCCTCCCATTACAGGCATTGATAAATCCATCAAGATCACATCGGGTTGTAATGTTTTTGCCTGTTTAATTGCTATCAAACCATTTTCAGCAGTTCCAACGACTTCTGTTATTTCTTCAATTTTTAGAAACTCTGAGATACCATTGATAAACGTTGGATGATCATCGACAATTAAAATGCGTATTTTTTCTTCCATTTAATTTTTTTCCTTATTTATTTTTAATGCTATTTTAATAATAGTTCCTTTTATTTTTGAGCTATCAAGATAAAACGATCCCGATAATAATTTAATCCGATCTTGCATGTTTTTTAAACCAATACCTGCTTGATTATGAGTATGCTTGCAAGAAAACCCTTGACCATTATCTTGAATCTTTAATACAACCCATGTTGATTTTCTTGATAGTTTAAGACTTACTTGGCTAGCCTTTGCATGTTTTTTAATATTGGTTAGCGCTTCTTGACTAACACGATATAAGGTTGTTTCAATTTCTTCAGCAAGCGGGGTATCATCTATTTCATAAATAAATTCACAGCTAATATTATTGGTTTGTTCAAATTGATTTAAAAGATTTCTCAGTGATATTTTTAGTCCCATATCATCTAAAAGTATTGGGCGTAAACCATGTGAAATTTTTCTAAGATTAGAAACTGTTTGGTTTAAAATCTCCCTCGACTTGTCCAGTTGATCTAAATTATATTCATTTTTTTTATTTATTTGTCCGCTAAATAACTCAATATAATTCTTTGCCACTACAATATCAGGGCTGATTTCATCATGAAGCATTTTTGCAAAATGACGGCGTTCGCTTACTTGAAGTTTAACGAATTGATGTGCAGCTTTATTTAAAAGAAGCCGCGCTTTATTATTTTGTTGCCAATACACTAAAAATACAAGCATCAAAGCGATAAGAATGGTTAGCATAAGGAGTAAATAAATATTACTACGAATATTATTTTTCATCTGTTTTTCAAGGCGATTAACAGAACGGTTAATGTCCTCCATATATAACCCCGTTCCTAGCAACCATCCGAAAGGTTCAAGCTTAATAACGTAACTAATTTTTTCTTTATCCTCTCCTGTAGAAGGTCTATGCCAATAATAAGTATGAAAACCACTGCCTTTATCGTTATTAATTATTTTTAGCAAAGATTGAATAACAAAATCGCCATTTTTATCTTGATATTTATATTTATTCTTTCCAACAAAATCTTTTTTTATAGGGTGGGCGAGACAGATACCTTGCTGATCATAAATAAAAAAATAACCATCACCAGTACCATATTTTAAATTATCTAACAATTCTCTGATTTGTTTCAGAGCTTTTTTATGATCAAGTTGTGGGTTATTAAGGATAGGTTGAATGGCTGTTTTTGCCAACATAGTATAGTTTTCTAGCTCTCGTTTTTTTGTCTCTAAAAGTGTTTTTTTAAAAGAGCGAACCTCTTCTTCTGATAAACTATCTGCTTGATAATCAACTAGATAGTTGATAGCAATAAGCAACAATATGAAAGCACAGAGGAAAAACACATATAAGACAATCTTTTTAAACACTATTATTCAATATTCCAAAGTTATGACAACTCAATAATAGTTGAATACAACACGAGAAAGTATCTCTAAAAACACTTATTATTTTTTAGGTGTTACTACCTAAGTTATTATATTTTATGCTAATTTTTAAACACTAGTAAAATTGTGGTTTTTTGGTATTTAAGCAAATCCTTAACTAATATCTTCGCCAACTGTGATTTATAGGGTAGATAAGCGATAGCGCATCCACCAAAATCAATATATTACGGTGGATGCATTACACTTATCCAGCCTACAGTTTAGATTTTATGCGCCTTCCTAAAATATGGGTAAAAACCATAATCTTACACCAAGCATATTACCATTTAATTATTCACTCTAAACTGGGACAATAAGTAATGTTTTTTATCTACTAAACACCGAATAGGATCCTTGACTATGCCAACTATGAATAAACGAACTTTTTTAAAATTACTCGCAATGGGTGCAGCTGGGACAGCGACGGGTAGCTTGCCATTTTTAATCCAAAATGCGTTTGCTTCGGAAAAGATGCCAAAAGATTTCTATTCTATTCCTAAAAAAGGTCAAGCGCGCATTTTGCATACCACCGATTTGCACGGTCAATTATTACCTGTTTATTTTCGTGAGCCGAATGTAAACCTTGGTGTAGGTGAGGCATTTGGTCGTCCACCGCATGTTGTTGGTAAAAAACTTCTAGAGCATATGAAGCTACCACTAGATGGGCCTGAAGCCTACGCTTATACCTATCTTGACTTCCTAAATGCTGCCAAAAAATACGGTAAAACAGGAGGCTATGCCCATATAAAAACCCTTTTAGATAGCCTGCGAAAAGAAGCTGGTGGTGTAGAAAATACACTAAC
Source organism: Thiotrichaceae bacterium (assembly GCA_027008665.1). Classification (GTDB taxonomy): domain Bacteria; phylum Pseudomonadota; class Gammaproteobacteria; order Thiotrichales; family Thiotrichaceae; genus JAGLBW01. The sequence goes on from JALVEA010000427.1 coordinate 3,921, forward strand.
CCTAGACGGTGGTGATCTATGGCAAGGGTCGGGCACTAATGTTTGGACACGCGGTGTAGATATGGTCGAAGCCTCTAATATTTTAGGGGTAAATGTAATGGTAGGACATTGGGAGTTTACTTATAAGGAAGCAGAAGTATTGAGTAATGTTGCTTTATTTAAAGGTGATTTTATTGGGCAAAATGTACGAATTAAAGAAGATGCTTTAATGGGGGATGACTACCCTGAAATGGCAGAAAAATTTGGCAAAGGTTTGTTTGATGAAGATGAAGGCTACCCTTTCCAACCTTATGTGATGAAGAAAGTCGGCGGCAAGCGCATTGCTGTAGTTGGGCAAGCTTTCCCTCGTACTTCAAATGCTAACCCACGCGAATTTTTCCCTGATTGGTCTTTCGGCATTCGTGAACCCGATATGGCGGCTCTAGTTAAAAAAATCCGCACCGAAGAAAAGCCCGATGCTGTAATTATGATCTCCCATAATGGCATGGATGTAGATATAAAAATGGGTGAAAACGTTGCAGGTATTGATGCTATTTTTGGTGGACACACCCATGATGGTATGCCTGAGCCTGTCAAAGTCAAAAATAAAAAAGGCGGCGCAGATTGTTTAGTCACCAATGGAGGTTCTAACGGTAAATACGTTGGCGTAATGGATATGGACATGAAAGATGGTAAAGTCGATATGCATTACAAAATGCTCCCTGTTATTACTAACTGGCTCCCTGCTGATAAAGAAATGGAAGCCTATATTTCACAAATGCGTAGCAAAAAATACGACGAGAAAATTGTCGAAAGTCGTAGTAAAAAGTTCTACTACAACAAAAAACGTCTTGGCAAAACTTACCAAGAAATCCTCGAAGAAAAACTCGCCATTGCCGATAGAACCCTCTACCGCCGTGGTAACTTTATGGGCACATGGGATCAAGTGCTGTGCAATGCGCTAAGAGAAGAATACAAAGCCGATATCGCCATGTCAGCAGGTGTACGCTGGGGAACAACCACCCTAAAAGGGGACTGGATTACCATGGAAGATGTCATGACCCAATGCGCCATGACCTATGCCGAAACCTACGTCACTGAGATGAAAGGTAAAGACCTTTTGGAAACATTAGAACAAATCGCCGACAATCTCTTTGATCCTGATCCTTACCTACAATCAGGCGGTGATATGGTAAGACTTGGCGGTATGGATTATACCTTAAATCCTAAAAAACCACTTTATTCACGCATTACCGATGCAAGACTAGACAATGGCGATAAAATTGACCCTAAAAAAACCTATAAAGTCGCAGGTTGGGCAACCGTAAACCGCACCCCAGAAGGACGTTTAATGTGGGACGTTGTTAGAGACTATATTCTCAATAATAAAGGCAAAGATAACGTACTTAAATTACCCAAAATCAACCACCCTAAACTCGTTGGCATATTAGACAATCCCGGTATTGCCGACTATCCTGGAGAAACAGGCTAGGAAGCACCTAAAGGATCGCTCGACGGGGTTTATAATCCCGTTGAAACGTGTTGTTTGCCTATCCAGACTGCAATTGAGTTCTTTTTAAGGCTTCTTGTGCGGCGATTAAACATTCATTGGCTTTCTGCCAAATATTGACATAGTTTACCGCCTGCAAAGCTTCTTCAAAGGTGCATTTTTTGCTATCCCTTACACTCTCAACCACTTTTTTCAACTGTTGCAACTCTAATACCGCATTTTGATAGGCGATTCGCGCTTGTGTTTGCTCCGCTTGTGCCTTTTTAGTGGCATCAACGTCGTGTTGGTACTCGCTTTCGTCCAGATCAAGTTGCCCATTGAATAAACGATTTTTTAAGGCGACAAAATAAGCAATTGGATTGCGTATATCGCGTTCTCTAAGACACCTTGCAAAATAATTTAATAAACGCTGAGCTTGCTCTGGAATCTTAAACCCTTGCAGGTGTTTAGCCAGTATTCTACGTAATTTTTCTGGTATTGATTCAGGATAATCCAGCTCTATTGCTCTGTTTATTATCGGAGTTTCAACACCCTCTTTGGTAGTATTAATACTTGCTTCTTGATTGCTTACAGCAGGAATTACAGGGCTTGGACTGACAGGACTTGTGGGAATAACAGGTGTTTTCGGTACTACAGGCGTTGTAGAGTTTGTAGGAATTTCAGGCGTTTTTGGTGCTATAGGCGTTGTAGGATTTGTAGGAATTTCAGATGTTTTTGGTACTACAGGCGTTGCGGAATTTGTAGGAATCTCAGGCGTTTTTGGCACTATATCTGGCACTATAGGCGTTGTAGGATTTGTAGGAATTTCAGGTGTTTTTGGTGCTATAGGCGTTGTAGGATTTGTAGGAATTTCAGGTGTTGTTGGTGCTATAGAAGAGGCTACAGGAGTGGCTACAGTATGATTTTTATTAACTGATTGAGGCGGTTTATGCATTTCAAATCCTATTATTTCATCCGCCGTCATAGGTTGATAATGATCTGATAATAAACAAGATGGATCATTAGTTTTCGGCTCAGAACTGATCTCTCCCCACTGTTCAAAATTAAAATTAATCGACATCCATTTACCGTAATGTCCTCGACGGGTAATCAGCACATTGAATCTTTCCAAGTCACGCACAATCGCACCCGCATGGTCACCACGAACCCCTGTAAGCTGTTCAATACGTGTGCCATTCATATCATCTTCGAATTTATCATAACCAATGGTTTGACAAAAAACAGCCATTACAATGCGTATTTGCCGTCCCTCAAGTTTTGCAAGGGTTAATTGCCTAAGAAAAGCCATATCGATTTGAGCCAAATGCTCAGGCAATAGATTTAATTTATTGCGCTTAGGGCAAGGAAGGTAATAATTTTCAGGGGTAACATTATCATCAATCGCGTACAATGGTCTTTGCATAATCAATCTCCTGTTTAAGATTGTTGTGAAGTCCTGTTGCATTTGTTGTTAGCAAAGCAACAGGGCATTAATTAGGTAATTTGTTATAAAAATCAGCACAATAAAAACAACGCATCTGCCGACTTCCTTATTTACTACACTCCTTTTTCTCTGGAACGTCAAGAGGAAATTATAATCAAACAACTAACAACAACGACAAACAACAAAAAATAACACCCTAGCACCAGTGTTTAAAAAAACTCAATCTCTGCCTGTCTGTCTGTTTGTTGTCTGTCTGTTGTCTGTGTTTTATGTTAATTGTTACTGTGTAACCCATATTGGGGTACAACTTTTAAGCAAATAAGCAATAAACTTATATCTATCAAATAGATATGCAA
>JALVEA010000428.1 GCA_027008665.1 Thiotrichaceae bacterium
AACCGAAACAAAGTGCACTTTTATTCTTTGCCGAGACTACTAGTTTAGATCTTTCACCACTATCAGCAAGACCAGTATCTCCATAAAGTGTTTCTAGATTTTTTGTTATACCATATTCCATTATGGGAGAAACAGCATCCAGTACTTCCTGATTGCTTCCACCTGATGATTTGATAGTCCAAGCAAGATTACGAACTTTATATAGAGTTTCTTTACCCATAAAATTACAGAGATCATTCATTTCAGGTAGTGAACAAATATCTGCCTTCGCAGCTACTACCATCTGCTCTGACTCTTCTTTAGTCTTATTTGTTCTCTTAGCAACATCCATTACATATTCTTCAGTCATACCTTTAGGCATACCAATAGAAGCATCCAGACTATCAAAATATTTCTGCATATCTTCCGTGGGGACTGTACCTGTATTTGCTGTAACTACATTGGTTAAACAAACTAGACTTAAACTCGTTAATATTTTTCCATAAATATTCATTATAAAACTCCATCTTATGATTTTATGATTTTATGATTTTTATAAAATACCTAATTACCTCATCAAATTAGATATTTAGACATCAACTTATCCAAATATAGAACTCTTTCTATATGATTTATTAATAAAAGCAATCCAAAATATTATTGCGCAACTAGTACAGGTTCTTAAAAATTTGGACTTCTATAGAAAATTTAAGAAGTGAGTATCTATAGCAATTGATAAGTTATGAACAAGAATAAAAGAAGTTATTTGTTTATTCTGTGAACTATGTCACAAAAGTAGTTAATTTTTATTATCAAAAAATCAAAATCAGCGCGGTAGGTCGGCTAAGATGCGCATTACACAAAGCTAAAATTCAACACTAATCTATCTTCGCATCGCCAGCCGACAGCATATCGTCATTTGTTCAAGGGAAATAATAGGGAAATAATAGAGAAATAATAGAGAAATAATAGGACATCCACTAATTTATCTCAGCTATTTTTATTGGATGTCTTGTTTTGTTGTTTTGTCTTCGTTTCGTACCTCAACGCAGGCTACCTTGTTTGTAACCAGAAAAATTAAGTAATGATTCCCATAAATTAGCTGGAACTATTGTTCCATTAGGGTGCGCTAAATATTTAATTGCGCTATTTTGGGGTAAGATAAAAAATTATAAGACACCCATAATTATAGTGATTAATTATGGGTGTCCTAAATATGATCCTTGTTAAATAATAGATGAATTTTAAAAGTTTTTATCATTTTAAAGAGTGTAAAAATCAGGCGGATTAAAAACTTAGCTTTCTTTCACAGCCTATGGCGCGGGTGGGAACGAGGCGAACAGGAGTGAAAGCTTTAGCTTTTCAGTTATTAAGATGAAATTTAACCTGAATATCTATAGAATTAATTTTAGTCTGACAGATAACTATTTTTAAGCAATTAGTGAATTAGCTATAGACTTTTTCTAAATAAAGTCTACAGTATTACAAGGCGCATCTTTTACGGGTTGTGCTGTTGTTATATTATTTAAAAATTCGCCCTACCAAGCTGTTTCCCCAGCAAAGCAGGACTTCATACCTCAATCAAAGAAGGATTGAAAATGCAGTATCAAGTATACCTATCGAGTCAAAATCACGCACGTACTACTTACGCGCCTCCTCCATGCCGTCGAGAAAATTATATAAGTTGTTATTATTTAAAGACTTATCGCCTATTAGCTGTGCTATAAAAATACACTAAAAAACATTATTTACAGATTATAAGTCGTTATTTTTGCTCTTTCTTTTTGCTTTGGCATTTGAAGGACTCTCTAATTGCGTCTTACATTTTAGTCTTCTCTTTTATTATCTTGAGGCCCTCTGAACGTGTGCGTCTGATTTTATTGAGAAAATCTATTCGAGATTTCCCCATGAGCTTATTTAGAAATTTAACTGAAGCGGCTATTAATGCCAATTTGAATAAAAACGAGTCAAAAGTTTTCATTGTGTTGATGAATCAAACCCTTGGTTATGGTAAAGCATTTGATAATTTAACCAATAAACGTTTAGCGAAACTCACAGGCATTCGCCAAGATCGTTTGCCGATTGCGATAGCGGGTGTGATTGATAATGATTTATTTGAGGTCGAGCCTTCTCGTTATTATCAATTTCGTTATCAAATTGCTTCAAAATTTTTGGAAGAAACTCCTAAATTTTTTACGCCCCATCTTCCGAAAAACAGAGAAAATCCCCAAGAAAAAGAAAACGTTCCCGAAAATCGGGTTGATCCCCCGAAATTCGGTATACTACCTAATATAACCTTAACATCTTTTAACCTTACATCTCTTCAACCACAACAAACCGCAGAATCCGAGAATCTGCTAAAAAAAGCTTCTTTGCCAGAAATTAAGCAAAGTGATGTTGTTGTTGTTGATGATGATGTTGTTGCTGACGATGCTGATGCTAATGTTGCTGTTATTGATTTGCCCAAAACAATTAGCCAAGCACAACAAAGCTCTTGTTTGAAAGCCTTGCAGGGGCTTACTTTTGATCAGAAACAGAGGGTGATTGATGCTTATAAAATCAAAGATAAAAGCGAAGTTATCTACAATCCTGTTGGTTTATTGGTCGTATTGGCTAGAGCGGAACGAAATGGAAGTTTAATCCTGCCTAAGAGTGCTAATACGATCTTTCATCCCTCGCATAAACCATTTGTGAGCGACAAAGAGGAAACGCAAAAGAAGGAGGACAATAAAAGCTTACCTGATCACTTTGGACGCTTAACATGGCTAAAAGAAGCGGCTCAACGAGAAGGCAAACCCTTCTTAGAATTTGCCAATTTTATGCAGATGAATGCCTATGTTGAAGACCCAAAAATGCTACTTATTTGGCTAAAATACCATGCTAAAAAAGACAATCAAGCGCTTGAGGTTTTAGCAAAAAGCTTATCGTTAGACTGGGTTTTGAGATAATCTTAGGCGTTCAATTTAGATTAATATTTAAGCTATTAGCGGTATTAGGGTTATAAAAGCTTTATACTTAAATTTTATATTTCCAATTAGGGCTGGTTTGTAACTTCTATGAAATTTTTGATTATCGTTCATATCATTGTTCTGTCATTGCTTTTAGTGAGTCTATGGATTGGTCATGGAAGTTATCCAGAGATTTGGAAATTAGAGCAGGATATTAAAAGACAAAAACAAATGAATCAGCTTCAAGAAGAAAAGAATCGTCTTATTCAGGCTGAACTTGAAGATGCTAGAGAGGGTTATGCCGCAATTGAAGAACGAGCGCGTAGTGACTTAGGTATGATAAAAAAGAAGGAAACATTTTTTGAAATTATTTTAAAACCTGATTCTAAAAAGAAAAAAGAGCCGATTGTTTCCGATGTTTTATCGGAGCCAAGATAATGAAATCTACTGATGGATTAATTTGGGTTGTTATCCCAGCGGCTGGCGTAGGGCGGCGAATGAAGGCTGATCGTCCCAAGCAATATTTGCCATTACTTGAAAAGACAGTGATTGAGCATACCCTTTGTTGTTTTTCTAATCATAAAGCAATCGCTGGAATTATTATTGCTCTGCATCCTAATGATCCTTATTGGGAGGAATTGAATATTAATTTATCAGTCCCCTATTTTGTGGCAAAAGGGGGTAAAGAGCGGAGTGATTCTGTTTTCAATGCATTGCAAATGATGTTGCATCAATTACAACTTGATGCGAATACTTGGGTGATGGTTCATGATGCGGCACGTCCTTGTGTATTAAAAACAGATATTGATAAGCTGATTACAACCTGTCTTGATGGTAATACAGTGGGGGGTATTTTAGCTAAAAAAGCCAGTGATACCATGAAGCGTGCTAAAGCTGATAATTCCATTTTATTAACGGAAGATCGTGAAAATTTATGGCATGCACTGACACCACAAATGTTTCGTTTAAAGCCGTTATCGGATGCCTTACAACAAGCATTAGTAAAAGATATTATTATTACCGATGAGGCATCAGCATTGGAAAGCAGTGGCGAATCTCCTTTGTTGATTGAATCATCAGGAAGCAATATTAAAATTACCCATCCAGATGATTTAGCCTTAGCAGAATTTTTATTAAGAAATAAGAGATAAATTCAATGTCAAATAATATTCGTATTGGCAATGGTTTTGATGTTCATGCGTTTACTACGGGTGATCATATCGTTCTAGGTGGTGTGAAAATAGCGCATTCTAAAGCATTTCAAGCACATTCTGATGGAGATGTATTATTACATGCGCTTTGTGATGCACTTCTAGGTGCATTGGCATTAGGTGATATTGGTAAGCATTTTCCTGATACCGCAAAGCAGTATGAAAATATAGATAGTCGAATTTTACTGCGTCAGGTCTATGCTTTGATTCTTAAGGAGGGTTATTGTTTACAGAATGTTGATTGTATTATTGTAGCGCAGTCGCCCAAAATGTCGCCGTATATTGATGCCATGCGCGATAATATTGCTGTTGATTTACAAGTTGGTTCTGATCAGGTCAGTGTAAAAGCGACGACAACAGAACGATTAGGATTTGAGGGGCGAGAAGAGGGTATCTCAGCACAAGTGGTTTTAATTTTGGCGAGAATTTAAGTTTAATGAGTTTGTAGTTTGGCTAATTCATCCAAAATTGATTGAACAAGGCTAATACCAGATGCTTGCATTCCTTTGCAAAGGATATCAGGATCACGCTCACCATCCAGTAGTTTTTTCATGATACCTCCTAAGAGTCTCATATCACCACCTGCCATACTCATTTGTTCTGCCATTGTGGATAGCATCGTCAACGCTTGGGGATTACCTGAATTCGCTTGGATTAGCATATGGGCAATACCAGGTGCTGCCATTGTAGAATCGCCAGATGAACCGTCTGGGTCGGGTAGAGTAGCTGGGTTTTGAATGCCACTCAAAATAGCTCCAATGATAACAGAATCTTCTTCGTCCAGGCCCTGTTGTAAGTTTGCAGAACGATCTCCTGCGATAATCTTATTAATAACGCGGACTAAATCCGTCCAGCCATTATCAGCACTTACTTTTAATATATCATTGAGTTGTTGTTTATTGCTTGGGTTTTGAACAACCTGCACGACCAACACAATAAGGCTGGCGTGCATTTGAATAATCTGCTGTTGAGCAGATAGTTGTTGTTTAGAGGATAAATCCATCTGTGTCCTATAATAGTCCGTGACGCTTTAATTTTGAGCGCAGTGTAGCACGGTTAACACCTAAACAGTTAGCGGCACGAGATTGATTTCCTCGTGTGTGTTTCATTATCGCTTTTAAAAGAGGTAGTTCGACGTCATCTATTACTTGGCGATAAAGATTCATTGAATCTTGTTCTGCAAGCTTATTTAGATAATCCTCTACTGCGTCCTCTGTAGTCTCTGAAAGCGATCCTTCTTTAAAAGGTTTGACGGGGGTATTCATAATATTACTACCTTTGTTATTGAGTCGCGGGTTTTTGGGAAATTAGGTAATCCTTTAAGTGCTTGAGAAAATTTTTCAAGCTGCTCAAAGGGCGTTTTTGCAGTAAAAATATCTCGCAAAATATCTTTACGGACAGTAAGTTGCGTACTCATAGTGTTTAAATAGCAAGCGATGTGTTTTCTAGCTACCTTCACACGAAGAGCTGATTTATAATGGCGATGAATGGTAGAGATATGTTCGATTGCTGTCTTAATTTGTTTATTTTTTGATAAGGGTTTTTTTACCTCATTTGTGCTTAAATAGTGATTCATTTCCTCAAAGATCCAAGGTCTTCCTTTGGTAATTCTCCCTAACAGAAGACCATCAACTTGAGTGTATTTTAGGATAAATACCGCATCTTGCATGGTTATAATATCGCCATTGGCAATAATTGGGATCTTGGATTGTTGTTTTACAGCACGTATGGTTTCGTATTCTGCATGTCCCATAAAACCCTCTTCTCGACTTCTGCCGTGAATGGAGAGCGCTACAATGCCAGATTCTTCCGCTATATGAGCAATTTCAAGCGCATTTTTATTCTTATTTGACCAACCTGTGCGTATTTTCAGCGTAATGGGAAGTTCAACAGCAGACACAACACTACTTAAAATATCTTCTACACGCTCAGGATATTGCATTAATGCTGAGCCAGCTGCTTTATTGCATACTTTTTTTGCTGGGCAGCCCATATTAATATCCAATATCTGCACACCTTGATCAGCACAGCGTTTTGCAGCTTCAGCCATAATGTAGGGGTCTGTTCCAACAATTTGTGCACAACGAGGCTCTGCTTCATCTTTTGATATCAAGCGTGTGGAGGATTTATTCGATTTCCAAAGGCTTGTATCAGATGCAAGCATCTCTGATGTCGTTAGTCCCGCACCAAATGAACGGCATACATCCCTGTAGGGACGATCAGTTAATCCTGCCATCGGAGCAAGTAATAGATTGCTTGAAAGCTGGTAGGGGCCAATGTAAAGTGGTTTGAGCATAAAAAATATTACATAAATTTAAAATTAAAACGAGTCGCTTTTCACCAGGGTCGGCAATCTTTAGCTGTAAAACAACTTCTTTTTCAGGAACGAATACTTCATTTTCAACGTATTGCTGAAGATATTCTCTTGGTTTAAAACGCCTTAATGCGATAATGTTTTCTTTGTTATCCAGAAGGGTTACTTCAATATAAGGATAAGGCTGTGCCTGTTTTGATTTGTTTTCAATTGAGGCAGAAATAAGTAATACACCACTGTCATTAGGATGGCTAATGATATTTCTTTTGATCATTTGTACCTGCTCAGGATTTCGTTCCAATTCCTGTGTAATCCAATGATTGTGATGGTATAACACCTGAAAAACCAAGAGCGATAACAAAGAAAGCACTACTAAAATATGCAAGCTATTGATGCTTTTTTTGACAACTCGTGAGTACTTCGGTGTTAGTACATCAGGGTCTATAATGTCCTCTTCATCCGTTGCTTCATTTTTTAACTTTTTTTTGGGTAATGTTGTTGTTAGCGTATCCATCGCATTAAAAATAGCATCGCATTCGCCACAGCGTAACTTTCCTTGGGCAACCGTGAGCTCTTTCATTCTAACGCGGAACACGGCTCCGCAATGTGTGCATTGTGTAAACATAAATAGCTTCGTTTTTATATAATGCGTAAAAGTATAAAAGAATGTGTCACTGGATTGTAGAATATTATTTTTATAGCAAAAGTAGTCT
>JALVEA010000429.1 GCA_027008665.1 Thiotrichaceae bacterium
ATGCAATATTTGGATTGAAACACCCAGTAAATCCGTAACTTTACTTATTTTCATTGTCTTCATAGTAAACGATAATAGCTCATATTGTATGATATTAGTAGATTATGTTGAGCTGTTGCTTACCCCACTCAATAATTTAGGAGAATTCAAAATGTCTGTACAAACAGCCATAGAAACAATAACACCATCGGAAGAAGCACCACTTAACTTTACCAATGCCGCTGCTGCAAAAGTAAAAGGTCTGATCGAAGAAGAGCAAAATGATAATTTAAAACTGCGCGTTTTTGTTTCTGGAGGTGGTTGCTCTGGATTCCAATACGGATTCACTTTTGATGAAGTCATTAATGAAGGCGATACCACGGTTGAAAAAGATGGTGTGACGCTCCTTATTGACCCCATGAGTTTTCAATACCTTGCAGGGGCTGATATTGATTATACAGAAGGTTTAGAAGGTTCTCAGTTTGTGATACGCAATCCCAATGCAACTACAACCTGTGGTTGTGGTTCATCTTTTAGTGTTGATGATTAAATCCTTAGTTGCCCCCCCTCATGGATAAATAAATTATGCAAATAATCAATAAATTAAATGCTGAAGTGATCCATTTATGGGAAAGCCTAGGAAGGCTTGAGCAATCCCTAGCAGCGATGTTTATGATGTTGCTAGGCTATTGGTTTATAAGGTATATTGTACTTAGGCGTTTTGAAAAACTGGCCGCAAAAACAGATAATGATCTTGATGATCGTTTAGTCCATTTTTTAAAGCAATTTTTATGGGTTATTGCACTTTTCATGACCATAGTTTTTGTTTTAAAAATTAATAATATCGCTGTTTCGCCCTTATTGGCAGGGGCTGGAATCTTTGGTGTCGCTCTCGGTTTTGCCGCCAAAGAAACCATCGCCGATATACTGGCGGGTATCTTTTTAATTACAGATCGTCCTGTACGCGTTGGTGATCGGGTTAAAATTGATAGTATTGGTCGTCACTGGGGCGGATGGGGAGATATTGTTGATATTGGCATAAGACGTACCCAAGTGCGTAATACCGATGGTGTTATTGTCAATTACCCTAACTCCGTCTTTGCAAACTCAGTGATTAGAAACTTTTCATTTGAAGATACGCCAGTACGGGTCAGATTACGCTTTCAAGTCGCTTACGATGCTGATATTGCCCTTACCCGTCAAACGGTAGTGGATGTCGTCAACAGTATCCCTGAAATTCTTCCCGATACCGCCCAACTAGTAACCCGTTCCTTATGGGATGATAACCGTGGGCATTTATTGTCAGGTATTTTACTCGAAGTGCGTTACCGTATTCTTGATGTTAGAAACCGTACTGCAATTCGTTCCGATGTTTTAGAAAAATTATTGCCTGCCTTAAAAGCAAATAATATTCCACTGGCGACCCAGCAGATTCACTATATCAAACAATAAGGAAGTTCCAAGCAATGAATCTACCAATCTTACTTGCCCTTTTGTCCCTGATTGGAGCATCTCAATCGTTGCGTAGAGCGACTATGCGCCTCTTGAGATACTCCAATCAGAAACAAAAAATCAGCGCAATATGGGCAGATTCATTACTTGAAACTTCCTAATGAATATTCATAAACTTGCTTATCAGATTCTAATGGAATCTGATACAGAGCTAAAATTACAGCAAACAATAGACCTTTATGCCCAACAAAAAGATTATGCACCTATTTTGGGTGATTTTCCTGTAGAACGCATTCTCATTCCAGGTCGTCCAACTCAACCTGATTTAATCTCTCCAAAAAAACTTAAACATCGAAAGCTCAACTCAGCCTCAGGGCGCGCTCATCTACTTCATGCTGTGGCACATATTGAATTTAACGCTATTAATCTTGCGCTTGATGCCGTTTATCGTTTCCAACAGATGCCCGCCGATTTTTATCTTGATTGGCTACAAATAGCCTCAGAAGAAGCCAAGCATTTTCGACTATTGCGTCAACGGCTTGAAAAAATGGGCTATCATTATGGTGACTTACCTGCTCATAATGGCTTATGGGAAATGACCGTGAAAACAGATCACGATGTTATGATTCGAATGGCATTGGTTCCCCGTGTATTAGAAGCAAGAGGGCTTGATGTCACTCCAGGGATGATACAACGCTTAGAACAAGTAGGCGATCAAGAAACCGTTGCGATTCTCAATATTATATTAGAAGAAGAAATCGGTCATGTCGGCATTGGTTCAAAATGGTTTCATTATTGTTGCGCTCAAAGAAATAAAAACCCCATCAAAACCTTTCAAGACTTATTGATTGAATACATGGGAGCGCCATTACGCTCGCCTCTTCATACCCAAGCACGTTTACAGGCAGGATTCACTCAACAAGAGCTAGATCAATTATTAGCAATGGAAAAACAATGGATTATGTCACAAAAATAGTCGCTTATCTCTCGCCTTTACTGCAACTTCTTAATGGTCATCCGTGGTTAAAGGGAGGCGCTGTTATATTGATCACTTTTATTTTCGCCTCTGTTATTTCATGGGTTATTTTTGGTCTATTAAAAATCGCCTCAAAGAAAACAAGTAGCCGTCTTGATGACCGTTTGCTTAGCATTATACGTGTTCCTATTTATTATACCCTGCTGATGACAGGCTTTATGGCAGGCATTCGTTTTATGCCAATTAGCACTCAGCTCGCTGAAAGTATTAGCAATGGTTTTCAAATTCTTGGTATTTTAATTTGGACTATTGCCCTAATACGCATTTCAAAAATTATTATGCATCAGTTAGCATGGGGTAAAGACCATCGCTTTCGCTTAATCCAACCGCAAACACTGCCTTTATTTGATAATCTAATTAAACTCTTAATTATTGCTTTAGCGTTATATATCACCTTTCAAGTTTGGGGGATTGATATGACCGCATGGCTTGCTTCTGCGGGAGTGATTGGTATAGCAATTGGTTTTGCCGCTAAAGATACACTGGCAAATTTATTCTCAGGGGTTTTTATTCTTGCTGATACCCCCTATAAAATTGGTGATTATATTGTTTTAGAAGGCGAGCAACGTGGCAAAGTCACCCATATTGGCATTCGCAGCACTCGCCTATTAACCCGAGACGATGTTGAAATAACGATCCCTAATTCGATTATGGGAAATAGCAAAATCATTAATCAAAGTGGAGGCCCGCATCCAAAATTTAGGATTCGAGTCAAAATTGGCGTTGCCTATGGTTCTGATATTGATCAAGTACGTGAAATACTGATAGAAATAGCCAAAACAGAACCCCTTATTACCCAATACCCAACTCCTCGTGTACGTTTTCGTACCTTTGGTGCATCCAGCCTCGACCTAGAATTAATGGGATGGATCGAAGACCCAGAACTGCGCGGACGCACCTTAGATAAACTCAATACCAGTATTTATAAACGCTTTAATCAAGAAAATATTGAAATTCCTTATGCTAAGCAAGATTTATATATTAAGGAATTGCCAAACTAAAAAACATCACCCACATCAGGAGAGTCCCAGACAACTCGTTGTCCATCGGCATAGGGGTTGTCTGATTCGCAACCCTCAGGGTAGTTTTTTTCAGGGTTAAGAAAGCGTCGTACAATATCCTTAGCACAAGCAACATTGTATAAAACCGCATGTCCTGAGGCTTTAAACTCATGGTACTCACTATTGGGTAAACGATCTGCTACTGCTTTTCCCCAAGGAATCGGGGTTGCACTATCCAATTGGGCAGCGAAAATTAAAGTCGGTTTATCAGTGATAACAGGCTGATGAAAACTGGCTTTGCTTTCTTCTGCTCCCCAAATATCACAAAAATCATACTCAAGTGCTGCTAGTTGCCAACGCTTTAAAATGGGATAATATAAATATTTTTGATTAATATTGCGAATATAAGCCTGTTTATCTTTGATTTCATTTTCATTGCATTCGATTTCTGTATAAACAGGATTGCTGAAACTTTCATCAAACATATTATTTAAGGAATTTTGCGCTAGATGGTGCAAGGCTTTGCTATTATTAGCATATAAAGAATGAATCACATTCGGCAAGCTCATAGCACTTTTAATATCATAGCCTGCATCATAAAGTAGAGAATAAAAACGGGAGGGAGTCACTACATATTCAACGGGTTCTTTATTATGCTCTAAAGTCAAGGTAATTGGCTTTTTGTCTAAACGCCGCAAAAGGGTATAGAGTTTTTTTTGTAACTCTGAATATTGCAAAGCACAGGTTGGCTCTTCTTCACAGGCTTTTATCATGCCTTCAACTGCACTCAGATAAAGATCTGGCATCGTTTCTTCACCATCGATCTCTTGCGGATAAACAGAATCTAAAATAAGTGAAGCGACCTTGTCAGGATGGGAACGTGCGACCTCTAAGGCAAGGCGTGTACCATAGGATGTACCGTATAAATGCCATGATTTAATCTTTAATAAATCAGCTAGATCAGCAATATCATTTGCATTTCTAATCGTTCCTAAATGATGTAAAGCTTCCAGATCCTGTGGATTTTGTGCTAATTGTTGATGGCATTGTTGCAATAAATCATAATTGAGCTTCGCCTCTTCTTCAGGTTGTAGATTCTGCGCTAATATTTCGAGTGAGTTTTCAAAATAATCCTCACAATGCAATGCGGGTTGACTCAAGCCTGTGCCTCTTGAGTCATACAAAACCATATCGTGTTGCCAGTCATTTTTTTCTATTTCGGGTAACCAAAAATAATGGATCATAAATGAATCAAGCCATGCAGAACTACCAGGACCACCTGCAATATTAATAATAGGATGCTGACTATTACGCCATAAGGAATGCCTTACAATGACTACAGGTAGGCGAAATAAAGACTTGCCTTGTTCCTTTCGAGTACTAAAATAACCACATTCAATGCGTTTCATTTTAGTGTTCATTGACCATTTAGCAAATCGTTCAAAAGAAGCGCGCTTAAACCAGCATTCAGTTGGTTCATAACGCGCACCATTTGATAACTCATTCGCTTTGTTTCTTAATGAATAAGGGTAAGCAACGCTGATGAGCAACAGTAAAAAGAGCAGTGCAATCGTAATGGTGAATATCTTTTTCATCACTGAAAGTAAATAGACTTAATGAACATATCTATTTTCCAGTAATTGAAAAACGGCTAATAATCCCATTGCTTCCCCCCCTTTTGGACGACCTGGACGGTCACGGTTATTCCATGCCATCATATCAAAATGCGCCCATGCTGTATGCTTATTTACAAACTCGTTCAGATATAAAGCAGCAGTAATTGCACCTCCATAGCTCTGTGGTGAACTATTTAATAGATCGGCTATATCACTGTCTAAATAACTACGGTAGGGTTTATGCATTGGTAATTGCCAAACTACTTCATCAGATTGTTGCGATGCCTGATTGATCTCTACCGCAAGTGCATCATTATTGGTAAAAAAAGCGGGGATTTCTGTACCCACTGCAACTCTCGCTGCACCTGTTAGCGTTGCAAAATCAATAATGAGATCAGGTTTCCCTTCTCCTGCCTTAGTTAAAGCATCGCATAAAACTAAACGCCCTTCTGCATCGGTATTATCTATTTCTACCGTTTTACCTGAGCGTGTTGTTAAAACATCACCGGGGCGAAAAGAATCAGAAGAGACGGCATTATCTGCCGCAGATATAAACACCTCTAAACAAATGGGCAAATTAAGGGTCATAATTAGTTGCGCTAAACCTAAGACATGAGCAGCCCCACCCATATCTTTTTTCATAAAGCGCATAAACTGAGAGGGTTTTAAATTTAGCCCACCTGTATCAAAACAAATCCCCTTACCCACTAAGCTGACTTTAGGAGCAGATGGGTCGCCCCATTTTAAACGGATTAAACGTGGCGGATGTGAACTTGCTCGCCCTACTGCATGAAGGCAAGGGTAGTTTTTTCGTAATAAATCATTGCCTTTAATTTGTTTGAATTTTGCATCAAACTGGCTCGCTAACGCTTTAGCAGCGGTGGCTAAATCTTGAGGCATCATATCGGCTGCGGGTGTATTGATTAGATCTCGCACTAATTTAACCGCAGCCACAAACGCTTTAATGCGCTTTGATTTTTTTTGTACTAATAAAGAAGGCGCAATGCGATCTGATTGTTTATAACGCTCAAATTGATAGCAGGCCAAGCCCCAACCGATTGCCGCCTGTTGTTGTTGCTCTTTAGACCAATCTGCTTCTAGGCGATAATGACCTAAGGGCAATTCTTCTGCCAAAGTGGATAAAGCCCAACGGTATTCAGTATTATTATCAATACCAAAAAGGACATGATCTATTTCTCCTTTTTTATTCGGAACTAGACAAAAACTTCCTTTTTTTGCCTCAAAATCTGTTTGTTTTATCCAGTGCTTTGCAACACCTGATTGTTGTTTAATATAACTTTTAAGCTCTTTTTTATGACAAGGAATCAGTGGGGTTGTTGCTATTGATGAATCAGTTAAAAACATGGTTTACCTTAATTAGAGTTTTATTGCAGGTGAATAAAGCAATTCGGTTATGGCTTTAAAATCAGGATGAGACTCTGTAATAACACCTGCACGTATTAGCAGATCAATATTAACTAAATTACAATTGCTTTTAAACTTTTCACTATTGTCAATAATTTCTGCCATTTCTGCTAATGGCATTAAAATAAACTCATCCACCTCCCCATCTGTATTAACGGGTGTAAAATCTTCAGGTAACCATAAATCATAATTAAATAAGGTACTCATACTAATACCTCGACTTGAGTTACTACAATAACTCAAACTGCCTCGTGGCTTTGCTTGACTGGCAATATCTTCGTCAATATTCGCCTCTTCTTTCGATTCTTTGATCACATTTTCCATTAAGCCAATGCCAATTCCTTGACCACCTGCAACCATTTGATCAAACTGCCCTGGCCAAAAAGCTCTGTCTCGTGCGCGTACTGCAACCCAGTTATAAATTCCATCTGATTTCTGTACCAAACCATTGATATGGATACCATAACCACGAACACCTAAATAAGATGCGGCGGCACGTTCCACCGCCATGCGGGGTTGTTCATCAAAATGATGTGAAACGGCATAAGGCTCATTGACCCATGCTGGAATAACTCCTTCTTGATATAACTGCTCCATAATCGGTGCAACCGCTTGAGTGCGTTGCTCAAAATTTATTAAATTAGGATTTAAAAAT
>JALVEA010000430.1 GCA_027008665.1 Thiotrichaceae bacterium
TTTATACAGGATCAGCAAAGAGCTAGCGCATTTTGTTATATATCGCTAAAATCGAGCGCCAATTTCATTCTCTCAAAGTTTTAAGGAATAAAAAATGACAATTAAACGTATCGGACATCGATATATAGACGTTGCAAGTGGTTCGACAATTGATACTTGGTTTCCACGTTCAAATAAAGAAATCGCTCGAAGCTGTTTGGCACAAAAAGTAGGTTTAATCAAAAGTGACTTTATTGAGCTTGAAATTGATATCGATACCCCTGCACTTAGCACTGAAGATGTGTATTTGAGATTGCATTTACTTTCAGAGTGCCAAGTTAAACCGCATGAAATTAATCTTGAGGGTATTTTTGGACTTTTACCCAATATTGCATGGACATCCGCCGGCCCTGTATTGCCTGCAACGGTGGAAACCTTGCGGGGGTTAATTGCCGAGGAAAATACACAGCTTAATATTACCTCTATCGATAAATTCCCACGTATGACCGATTATGTGATTCCAGAAGGGGTTAGAATTGGCGATGCAGATCGGGTTAGATTAGGCGCGCATGTGGCACCAGGTACAACAGTAATGCATGAAGGGTTTATTAACTTTAATGCAGGCACACTGGGCAATTCAATGGTTGAAGGACGTATTAGCGCAGGTGTTTTAGTCGATGATGGTTCGGATATTGGCGGTGGTGCGTCTATTATGGGAACGCTTTCAGGCGGTGGCAAACAAGTTATTTCCATTGGTAAGAAAAGCCTCTTAGGTGCTAATGCAGGTCTAGGTATTTCACTCGGTGATGAATGTATTGTCGAATCAGGCTTATACTTAACCGCAGGTTCAAAGGTTAAAACACCCGAAGGTGAAATTGTCTCTGCGCGTGAGTTATCAGGTAGATCAGGATTATTATATCGCCGTCACAGTCAAACAGGAGCGATTGAAGCTATCGCAATTAATGCAGGACTGTGGGGTGGTTTAAATGCTGATTTGCATCATAATGACTAAGGAAGTTCATTATTTGAAACTTCCTAATCGCTCTGTGCTACCCATTTGAATCAGGAAGTTGCTAAACGATTTCTCCCACGAAAGCTGATTGTTATTAGTGGGTCACTGAAACACTGTTATCAAATAGCCAAGGATTTTAGCCACGATATGAATACCCTGTGGCTAAGTCATACCCCTTTTGAAGCACAGCAAACGGTGGCAATTAATAAAGCCACCACATTGCTTGGCCAACAATTTCAAGCATTGGTCTTTAATGCACATCCTGATCATAAAAATAAAATTGCCTTTGATGCCAATGCGTTTGGTGCAGTAACGGGGACGATTATTGGTGGAGGGTATTTGATTTTATTAACCCCCGATTTAAACCAATGGGGAGAAAAAAGTTATTTTTTACAGCGTTTTATTCGCTTATTAAAAGCGCAAGATTCGGTCTTGTTTTATCATAAAGACAAACGCCCTCCCCCTGCTTGCCAACAATTTATCGACTTAGCCCCACATAATCAAACACTCAGTAGTGAACAAAAAAAAGTATTTAATGCCATGTTGCGTGTTGTGCAGGGGCATCGCCGTCGTCCTTTGGTTTTAACCTCTGATCGTGGACGCGGAAAATCAACCTTATTAGGCAAACTAGCTGCACATTTATTACAACAAAATATTCGTTGCATTATTGTCACTGCACCGAGTCGAAAAATAGCCAATGCAATATTTAATGCTGCATCTTTAGCTGTTAAAGAATG
>JALVEA010000431.1 GCA_027008665.1 Thiotrichaceae bacterium
ATGCCCTTCTTTATCTAATACACCCGGTGTATTTGTGAGTAATAATAATTTATCTGCTTTTAATACCGCAGCCATTTCACCTGCGACACTATCGGCATTGATATTATAAGAAGTACCGCGCTCCCCTGCCCCCACCGGCGCTATAACGGGTATAAAATCTTTACTCACCAACATTTCAAGAATAGAAGGATCAATGCTTTCAACTTTACCCACATGCCCAAGGTCAATAATTTCAGAGGGTTGATTTTGTTGTTTTTTCTTTGTCAAAACAAGTTTGGTTGCACGGATAAGATTGCCATCTTTACCCGTCAAACCAATTGCTCGCCCACCTGCATGATTAATCATACTAACAATATTTTTATTCACCAGCCCACCTAACACCATTTGAACAATATCCATTGTTTCTGTATCCGTAACGCGCATACCCTCAATAAAGCGACTTTCTTTACCAATTTGTTGCAGTAAATTACCAATTTGTGGACCGCCACCATGTACAACAACAGGATTAATACCCACTTGCTTGAGCAAAACAATATCACGCGCAAAACCTTGTTTTAATTTTTCATCAGTCATCGCATTACCACCGTATTTTATAACAATTGTTTTGCCAGAATAACGCTGGATATAAGGAAGTGCTTCGGTGAGGATATGGGCGATATTTGCCGCAGCCGTATTGTTCATAAGGAATGATCTCATAAGGTGAAAATTTTGAAATCGCTACTATAGCAAATCTGCTAATTAATAGAGATCCCTTAAATTTATAGATGCCCTAAACGTAAAAAACGACAGCTTCCTCGCAGAGAAACTGTCGTATAAAGGTGGTTTTAACCACTCTTATTTGTCATTTTTCAATCCAACTAAAACGCCACCAACATTTTAAGTTGCATCGATTTTCAAATGACATCCCTCGCCAACTTTTGTTAGCATTTTTTTTATAATCACCTCGCATCTCCACTGGATATTTCTATTTTAATTTAAGCATCTCAACAATCAATATTGTGCTAATACAGCGAATGCTAAGTTCAAGCAATAATTTGTATGGACTTGCCGTTTGCTGTGATAGCTACTTTATAAGTTTAATATTCACCATTCTGTGATGTATTCACGTTTTTGTTATTATTTTTTTAAGCTTGGGTTCACTACCGTACACTTTTGACCTCAGCTCTTGAAAAACTCTAATTCCCCCTAAAAAGATTTGTTTTCTTAAACGGTCTTAGCTCATGATTTTTCCAGATGCACAATGAGTTTATCGAACGATTCATAATGAAATACAAAAATAGAAGATGTTGAATTTACAGATCAGTGGGTTTTAATGCTGAGAGCCATTGCCTATTGGGGACGAGAATACAAAGACTCCATTTATTTGGTTAGCAATTTCTCAACAGGAAAAGAAACCGTTTATTGGTATCGAAAACGGTTTCGTATTGAAACGTTATTTTCTGATATAAAAGGACGTGGCTTTAACCTTCATAAAAATGGACTTTCTCTTCCCTTGTTTTGCCTTGTTTTATCGGGAATGGCGTTAGAATAGGCTTAGGGGTAGTAGTTAAAAGTGTACGGTAGTGAAAAAATAATCTCAGAATCTGTAATAACAAGCGCAGTGCCACCGCTAGCATGAAATTTAACCAGTTGAGAGTGCATTTCAGTAAGGACGTTAAGATAGCTACCGCCTTCTGGTGCGCCTCTTGTTGGATCAAGTATAGAACTATGATTACCTTGTGTAAATCTCACAACTCTAGGGTTACCAACTGAAACGGGGTTAGTAGCATCGGAGGCGGCTTTTGCGCCTAGTGCAGTGGCGAGTATTTCAGTGCTTGAATTAGGTACTGTTTGATCAGGTAAATGTACGCCACTACCATCACCGACCACTTCTGTCATTTGAATTGGATGTAGCATTGCGGCATCTTTGGCAAAGTTGACGGGATCAGCAGAATCAAGTACCCATTGTGTACCTAATAAAAAGGCTTGGTAGCTTGCTCCTTCTATACCTTTTGTTGCTAACCCTGCTTTAATAGGGGGACCAAATGTAACTGAATCACGTAGTATGGTGCTGATACTCGCACCTGTTGTTAGTAATGAACTTGGCATTGATTTACTTTCTACACCAAGAAAAGGAACAGCAATAATTCCACCTAATGAGTGCGCGACTAAACCAATATTATTAGCATTAATATCAGCAATATTTTTCAAACTACGTCTAAGTACCAATAAATTAGCAACACCCTGACGCACATTGTCACGCGATGTTAAAAAACTACTCAGATTAATAAAATGCAAACCAGAAGAATCCACTAGACCATCAGGTTCAAAAGCGCCTGTTTCATTATTTCTAAAATCAACATCAAAGGTTGCTTCCCTATCATTAGGAAACAAAGTATTACTCGCATGAAGAGGATTTGATAGATCAGCAATTCCATGTAATGGCAAGTCAATAGCAATCATAGCAAAACCTGCTTTCGCCATAGAATCCGCATAACCTAATATATCCAGCCGATTACGGGTAATACCGTGTTGATAGATAATAATAGGCCAACCCTCTGCTGGTTTGGTTTGACCTGAGTTTGCATTGGGTACTGTCATAATAACAGGGATATTTAAGATCGTAGTGGCAATGGGTTTGGTATTAAAACGTGTTAATGCAGTGCCACCCATACCTTTCCAGTAGCTCGTCATGGAAGCGGTTGGATTTTCATCATCAGGAGCTTCTAAATAATAAGGAATATCCAAAGTCCCAATAGATACGTCAGCCATTCCAGTAAGGAGCGGGCTAAAATCATTTGTTGTTTTCCCTGTCGGTGCAAGAACAATTGTCTTTGCAGAGGCATTAGTAGCAAGCTGATTAAGCACTGGCGTTATAGATTGAGTTGTAAATGACCAGCTCAGTATAATTTTGCTTTTATCAACCCCTTTGGAAGCTGCCATGCCTTCCATATTATTGACTAATTGGCGCAGTGGTTCCAATGCTTCAACATCAGCCCCTGTTAATGCTGTGGTACTACGAACCAATGAATAGGTAGACGGTGCTTGTGCCACTGCACCACTTGGATCTTTAATACCATTGGTTAAAATAACCAGATAACTGCTACTTTCTTTAAGAGGAGTGATAGGAGTTAAGGCAAGTATTGAAGCGTTTTCTCCTGTTGCCGTTGCTGTTATCTCGGCTGCAGTCAACTCTTTTACAACATTTGTAATCGCACCCTGTTGATTTTTAGTGACTTCAAAAACATGAATAGTATCCCCTATAACAAGACTGCTAGGAGCAAGTGACATATCAAACTCAGCAGTTATTGGGATTGTGGTGGAAAATCCATCCAATGTATTTATGGCTGTAATAGCGGGATTATTATCTGGATTAGGAATATTTAAAGTACCGTCTGTAGAGCCTTTAAACAATAGATCATTTGTTGTAGGAATTTTAGCTGTAGCAGGGTCAAATAAAGGACCATGCGATGTTGCGGATTCTGTGCTTTCTGATGGTTGTTCAGAATTATCTTTTGATGAACTTCCACATGCACTCACTAACACTGCAATGGATAACGCACCTAATAGGGCAAAGGTTTTAGGCAGTGCCGATAATAAAAATCGCATAAAAATTTGTCTCCTAGAAAGTGTAATTGAGGAAGTTTTAAATAAGATTGAGAGAATTATCACTTAAGAACCTCCTTAATTTGGATAATCTTAATCATCACAGCTAGTATAGTAGCTATTAAATAATATTCTTGGGTAAATCCAAGCTAATCAAATGATTCAGGGTATATCTCCTCAACTATTCTTTAAATTCAAAATTAAGGATTAAAAATTAATCATTATTCTTGTTTTTTCATCATTTATACTCTATTTCATACTGGCTGTATTTTTTGAGATTGATTTAGAAATTAAGGAATGCTAGGTTATTCCGCTTGTGATAGGTATTGATTATATCTAGTCTTCCTATTATGAGATTATGACTCTACGCTTCCCTTTCTAACATCAAACAGACTTAAAATATGAATTATATACCCGTTAAATTAAGAAATACCCCATTAATGTTCTCTGCTATTGTTTTCACTGCCTGTTTAGCGATGCCATTAACATCTAGTGCGGATACAGACTCATCTGTTGATGCCATTATGGAGCAACTTAAATCATTTAAAGCCCCTGTTCCCCAAGTCTCAAAGCCATCATCTACTGTGACAGAAGATAGTGTAGCCCCAATGGAGAAGCCAGTCGAAGCTGTCAAAATAGAAACAGCTCCTGTGACAGAAACTAAAAGCAATGTGACTAACGATGAACCTCCTGCCTCTGGAATATATGTCACACCAGAGTCAGAACCAGAAAAAGCAGTTGTTAAACGGAAAACTAAAAAGGTAACTCGTACTGAGAAAAAAGTAAGGGCTAGATCTCAACAAGTCGCATCTCAAAAAAGAAGCATTAGAAAGGCAAAGAAAAAAATTAATAAAAGAACTAATAAAAGAATCAATAAAAGAGTTAGTAAAATAAAGCCTAGTACAATTAATGAAGAATTTGGTCCAGAGTATATGGCACTTATTAATGATATATTAAATAATAAAAAGCCTTCAAAACGACCTGCTGGAAGTCATTCCGCAGGTCTTTCTGGCTGGATTTTCGTGGGTAAATATAATGCCGCAGGACAATCAAAAGGGGTAAGAACTCTAAAATCAGGCAATCAACTACCAGTAGTAGGACAACAATACACAGTAAAATCTCCGTTATTGAATATGCGTAAAACCCGTCCTCTTAGCTCAGGATTAGGAAAATTAATAAAAGTTCTTCATGTCGGTGATCGGGTTCAAATCAAAAGTCTTCATCGCTCTAGCAAAAATAACTACTGGGCTAATATAGTACGTCTTTAACTAATATCTTAATCTATAGGTAGGAGTCCAGGCTTTAGCTTGTGCCAATCGTACACACTAAAGTTAAGACTCCTAAGTTATTTTCTACCTATAGATTTATGAGAAATTGCGACATAGGAAGTCATCATGTTAAATAAATTAGTTATTTTTATCTTCCTTATCTTTTTCAGCACTTCAAATGCTTTTGCTGAATCAGTCAAGGTAGGCAAAATGACAGGAGGCACGGAGGTTATTTTCCCTGAGTGGTTTAAAGAAAGTTTTCTTGATTTTCGGGAGGATGCGGCCGAAGCGGCGGAGGAAAATAAACATTTACTCCTATTTTTCCATGTTGCAGGCTGTCCTTATTGTAAAAAAATGTTAGAAGATAATTTTCTTCATGGTGAGAATGCTAAAATTATTCAAGCTAATTTTGATTCCATTCAACTTGATTTAAAAGGTAGCCGAGAAATTGCTTTTAATAAAAAAATGACGGTGACAGAAGCTAATTTAGGCAAGGCTTTAGAAGTTCATTATACACCCACTATTTTGTTTATGAATGCCAACAACGAGGTAGTCGTAAGACTTAATGGCTATCGCTCACCGCGTGAATTTAAGCATGTATTAAATTTTGTTAAAGAGAAGGCGTATCAATCAATGGATTTAGCCACCTATCGACAACAATATGCAACTGATTCAGTCTATACATTAAAAGATGATCCTCGCTATTTGCCAACAAAACAGGCGTATAATCTACAAAAATTAGTTCAACAACACAAACCGTTAATGCTTTTATTTGAAGATAAAAGCTGTGATGAATGCGAGCGTTTTCATAAGGAAGTATTGGATTTAAAAGAAACAAGTCAAATTTTGGAAAAATACAATCTAGTACGCTTAGACGCACTGTCTGATGCTGAAATTATTGATCCAGAAGGCAATAAGACAACGGCTAAAAAATGGTTAAAAAAACGTAATATTAGCTATCGCCCTGCTGTTTTTCTCTATTCTGAAGGAAAAAAGATTGAACAAGTAACTGGTTTGCTTAAATCTTATCATTTTCAACAACTTCTGAATTTTGTCGCAGAAAAACAATACACCAAATTTGACTCTTGGATTGGTTACCTTGATCAGCAATCAGAAAAAATATTAAAATCTGGTAAAGATATTGATATTTGGAAATAGATTTTCTTTAATTGTGTATAATGTGCGCTTTGAATTTATAATAAAAATATAGCGTGCCTAACTCTCTTATAACACTTTCTGATTTACAGTTTTCCTATCATGGTCGAAAAATATTTTCTGGTCTCAATCTTGAGATTGCGGAAGGTAAGGTCACAGCCATTATGGGGTCAAGTGGCACAGGTAAAACCACCTTATTACGCTTAATCGGAGGGCAATTATACCCCGATCAAGGTGATATACTGGTTGAGGGGAAATCTATTCCCTCCTTATCAAATAAACAACTTTATCAATTGCGTCGCCGTATGGGGATGTTATTTCAGTCTGGGGCGTTATTAACGGATTTGAATGTATTTGAAAATATCGCCTTTCCTATTCGTGAACATTATGATTTTCCCGAATCTATTATTCGTGATTTAGTTTTCATGAAGCTTGAAATCGTTGGACTCAGAGGGGCGTATCAATTAATGCCATCTGAACTTTCAGGCGGTATGGCAAGAAGAGTCGCACTTGCAAGAGCGATTGTGCTTGATCCTATCTTAATGATGTACGATGAACCTTTTACAGGTTTAGACCCTATTACTTTAGGCACGATTGTCTCCTTAATTAAAGAGCTTAATCAAGCATTAGGAATGACCAGTATTGTGGTGTCGCATGATGTAGATGAAGTGCTTTCTATTGCTGATGAAGTGCATATTATTTCAAATGGCGTTATTAGAGCATCAGGCACACCTGATGAATTAAGAAATTCAGCTTCAAAGTGGGTGCAACAATTCTTACAAGGTTTACCAGATGGCCCTGTCCCCTTTCACTATCCTGCCAATGATTATGCGCAAGCATTAAGAGAAGGTGGGTAATGATAAATATCCTACAAAAGACAGGGCAGATAACATTAAATTTTTTCCAGAAAATAGGACGTGCAGTCCTCTTTTTGATCCATGTTTTAAGCGGGCTAAAACAACTTATTTTACGCCCTCACTTACTCCTTGGAGAAATTTATTCTGTTGGTGTCCTATCTTTATCGATCATCGCGTTTTCAGGGCTATTCGTTGGCATGGTGCTAAGTCTTTTAGGTTATATTACTTTAGTAGATTTTGGGGCAGAAGGCTCTTTAGGCGTCTTGGTTTCCTTATCATTAGTACGTGAATTAGCC
>JALVEA010000432.1 GCA_027008665.1 Thiotrichaceae bacterium
TGACACACATTATGCTAACGCATCAGGTATGCCTGACCCTCAGCACTACACAACCGCCCGAGATATTGTCAAATTAGCCCGCGCACTTATTAAAAATTACCCACAATTTTACAAGCTCTATAAAATCAAAAACTATACCTATAACGGTATCAAACAATACAATCGTAATAAATTACTGTGGCGAGATAAAACCGTTGATGGCATGAAAACAGGTCATACTGCTTCAGCAGGATATTGTCTAGTTGCTTCCGCTGAGCGTAATAATATGCGTTTAATTTCAGTTATGCTGGGAGCTAGTAGTGATAAGACTCGTGCTGATTATAGTCAACAATTATTAGAATATGGCTTTCGTTTTTTTGAAACTCACAAGCTTTATGCCAGTAATTCTGTATTAGCAGAAGCAAAGGTATGGAAAGGAGTATCGGATAAAGTTCCTGCGGGTACAATTGATGGTTTATATGTAACCATACAAAAAGGGCATTACGATAAACTCAAAGGAATGATGGAACTGTATAAAGATATTGATGCACCTATACAACGCGGTGATCCTTTAGGTAAGGCAATCATTAAGGACGGCGATATTATTGTGGCAGAGCTTCCGCTAGTAGCGCTAAGTCCTGTTGATGCAGGCGGTTTATGGACATCAGTCATTGATAGTATTAAAAAACTTTTTTCTAATTAAGGAAATTCCTGAGGCTCTTTGATGCAATGAAACAAACCGTACCAGAAATTTCTAAAGAAGAATCCTTAATTGAGTTTCCCTGTGACTTTCCTGTAAAAGTTATGGGTTCAGCTATTCCTGAATTTCATCGACGTATCTTGGAAATTGTTACAAAGCATGACTCACACTTTAATCCTGATGAAATAAAGCAACGCGATAGTAAAACAGGTAAATACACTAGTTTAACACTGAATATACACGCCAAAAACAAGTCTCAATTAGATGCTCTTTACCAAGAGCTAACAGATTGTGAATTAGTTCTTTGGGCTTTATGAGGGCTTGGGACTTCCTTAGGCTATTCCTAATTTATAGGCACTAAAACAGTGAGTCTAAATAATATAAAAATAAAACAATTAGGACTCCAAGATTACCTTCCTATCTGGCAGGCGATGCAAAACTTTACCCAACAACGTGCTAAAGAGACACGAGATGAAGTATGGATTGTCGAACATCTCCCTGTTTTTACACTCGGTCGAAATGGCAAACGAAAGCATATCCTTGATGCAGGGAATATCCCTGTTATCCCCATTGACCGTGGTGGACAAGTCACTTACCACGGACCTGGACAGTTAGTTATTTACCTATTGATCGACTTAAAACGTCGTAAAATGGGAGTGCGTCAATTAGTTACCCATATAGAAAATGCGATTATTGATTTTTTAGCCTCTTATCACATTGAGGCTAATAATGACCCTAAAGCCCCCGGAGTTTATGTTAATCAGCAAAAAATTGCTGCTTTAGGCTTGCGAATCTCTAAAGGTTGCACTAGCCATGGCTTGAGTCTTAATGTTGATATGGACTTAGAGGTGTTTAAACGCATTAATCCCTGTGGTTATAAAGGATTGAAAGTTACCCAATGCAAAGATTTAGGGATTGAAAAATCAATGACACAAATAGCGCATGAGCTAGTTCAATATTTATTGATACAAAATTAACCTAATTGCTGTTTATCTTATATTTTCTATGGCAACATAGCTTTGAATTATATATTTATTTTACAAAGGGG
>JALVEA010000433.1 GCA_027008665.1 Thiotrichaceae bacterium
ATACTGCATTAGAAAAAGGCACGATTGATGCACTAGAATGGGTCGGCCCTTCACTTGATTTGCGTATGGGATTCCACAAAATTGCGCCTTATTACTACACAGGATGGCATGAACCAGGATCTGAATTACAATTCTTATTTAATAAGAAAAAGTGGGACAGTTTACCTGAGAATATTCAAGAAATCCTACGCGTTTCCATGCGTAATGCAGCCTACAATATGTATGTTCTCTCTTACCATGAAAGTGCCATAAACTGGGCAAGCATGAAAAAAGATTATCCTAAAATTGAAGTTAAATCCTTCCCTAGCGAAGTCCTTCAAGCTCTAAAAGATGCCAATGATGAACTCATTGCAGAACGTGCTAAAGCTGATCCCTTAGCAAAAGAAATTATCAAATCTCAAGCTGAGTATCTTAAAAAATCAAGAGCATGGACTAAGATTTCTGATCAGACTTATTATGAAACAATGGAAAAATTGAAATAAGGAAAACCATCATGCCCATTCCACTACGCATACGACTTGAAAAACGCATTAATACTTTCTCTAATGCCATTGGCACTTTTGCAGCTTTCCTACTTCTTGGGCTACTGGCCAATGTATTTTATGATGTCATTATGCGTTATTTATTTAATGATGTATCCATTGGTATGCAGGAGCTGGAATGGCATCTTTATGCCGCTATTTTTCTTTTAGGCATTAGTTACACCTTAAAAGAAAATGCCCATGTTCGAGTGGATGTTATTTATGAACATCTCAGCCCTAAAAAACAGGCCTTTATTGATATATCAGGCACTTTGTTTTTTCTTCTTCCTTTTTGCTTGCTAGTTGCCTATTACGGCATTGGCTTTGCTCAAGAATCCTATTTGCTGAACGAAAGTAGTGGTGATCCCGGTGGTCTACCATATCGCTGGATTATTAAATCTATGATTAGCTTATCCTTTGTTTTTGTCATTATCTCTAGTATCGGTTTTATATTGCGTGCCGTTAATCATGCCATTGATAGTGAAAACTCAAATAATCAAAATAGCAAAGGAGAATCTGCATGATTGGTTTAGTGATGTTTGTTGTTGCCCTTTTATTATTACTCTATGGCTTCCCTGTTGCCTTTACTTTTGGCGGAGTAGCACTTTTTTTTGGTGTCTATGCAGAAGGGATCGAAATCTTCGCTTTTATGCCCTTTCGTATTCAAAGCATTATGGAAAACTCGACCCTAATGGCAGTTCCCCTGTTTATTTTTATGGGGATTATGCTCCAAAAAACTAAATTAGCTGAGCAGTTATTAGAATCAATGGGGCAGTTATTTGGAAAAATGTCAGGTGGAGTTGCTATTTCCACGATTATCGTCGGTACTCTACTAGCCGCTTCTACAGGCGTAGTCGGTGCAAGTGTAGTCGCAATGGGGGTTATCTCTTTACCTGTTATGCTGAAATATAACTACAATATCCCCCTTAGTTGCGGTGTTATTTGTGCTTCAGGAACATTGGGACAAATTATTCCCCCCTCTATTATCTTGATTATACTCGGTGATGTATTGGGAATTCCCGTTGGCGATCTCTTTCGCGCCGCCGTATTACCTAGCGTCATTTTAGTTGGTGCTTATATTAGCTATGTACTGCTTTACACCCATCTTAAAAAAAATGCCGCTCCTGCTATTCCTATGCAGAACAGTAAAGATTCGCTCAAAATACAATATATCCGTGCCTTAACGCATATTATTCCTCCTTTAATGCTCATTATTATTGTACTTGGTTCAATTTTTGCTGGCATTGCTACACCCACTGAATCATCCGCCTTTGGTGGCGTAGGTGCAATCATTCTCGCAATGCTATACCGAAAATTTTCTTTTAAAGCCTTATTTGATAGCGCTAAAGAAACGGTAAAAATCACTTCAATGGTCTTTGCTATTTTGCTAGGGGCGACCGCCTTTTCAATGGCATTTGTCTATACAGGGGGCGATAGCGTGGTTGAGGAATTTTTATTACAACTCCCTGGTGAGAAATGGGGCTTTTTAATCTTCTCAATGCTCTTTATTTTAATTCTTGGCTTTTTTATCGATTTTGTAGAAATAGCTTTTATCGTTGTTCCTATTTTGCTCCCTATTGCCGAAACATTGGGGATTAGCCTGACTTGGTTTGCAATTCTTATTGCCATGAATCTACAAACCTCCTTCCTCACACCACCGTTTGGCTTTAGTTTGTTTTATCTAAAAGGTGTCGCCCCCCCTAAGGTAAGAACCATTGATATTTACAAAGGAGTCACCCCCTTTATTGCTATTCAAGTATTGGTACTAGGCTCTATTTTATTATTTCCTGCTTTTTATCATCTTATTTGATGTGCTAATTACCATTTTTTCATTTAAGCACTTCTTATCAATCTAAGATAAGCCATTGCGATGCTTTCTGCTATTATCCCCCTCCTACTTTATAGAAACCAGTAATACTGATAAAGCATGAAGCATAATCTACAACAAGCAATCAATGAACTCATAGAAGAATGGGATTTGGCAAGAGATATTCGCCAAGAGCATCTATTACATCTTATTGAGAAAAAATTATCTCAATCGCCTGATAATCCTAAATTGGCTTATTTACGTGCAGAGCTTTTGCGTAAAATAGGTCAAACAAAGCAAGCGACTCAGGCTTATCAAGAAGTTATTGAATTAACCAAACAACGCACTGATCAACGTGGCAAGAAACTGATTCAACGAGTTAATAAAAAACGACAAGCACTACGCAATCGTTTGTTCCTTTTTGCATTGATTCCTTTGTTATTCATTGGTTTGATCACAACTTATTATTGGTATAGTCATCAACAGTTGGAGATACTTAAAAAACAAGATGGCAATCCTAATCAGTTCGCTTTTACTCAATGGCTAGCAAAACAACAAGCCTCTAAACTTATTTCAAATTTGCAAGCAAGTAATCCGAATCTAAGTTTTGATTTTGGTTCTAATGCTACGAAATCAGGGCTAAATCCAATGGAGTTTATGCAGTCTTTATTGAGTCCTGAAATGCAAAAAAAATTGCGTAGAGGGGATAATGATTCAACTAAATCTAATAATAGCAGTGAGGAGGGTAAACCTCCTTTTAAATGTCCTTATGATCAGCATATAGCACAGTGCGATAGTGCTGATATTCCTTCTGCCCCTGGTAATAAACGTAATGAAGTAGTGCTGTTAATGAATGCCTACCGTTCAATTTTAAATACCGAAAAAGATTGCGAAAAATTGGAAAAATCAATAGACAAAGTTGGCGAACAACTACAATGGAGACGCTCAGAAAAAAGTATTAAAGCAGATATGGAAGATTATGCTGTAGGCTGTTTTCATGACCAAAAAAATCATAAAAAAGTGATTGAACATGCACGTAAATTACAATGTGCTAATGATCCTCAGTTTATCAATAGTATCTACTGGTATTTAACCGCAAGTGAATACCAATTAGGGCATCCTGAAAAAGCTAGAAATATGTACAAATGTTTTAATAAAGCAATCGAATACAAAGAAAAATATTATTATGACACGGCAAGTGTAGCAGCACGCCATCGTGAGTCAGGCGCATTAGCGTGGCTATATTTTAATGACCTTGATACAGCCGTCGCAGAATTAGAAAAGGCACGCAGAACAATCAAAGAAACCCCCTCTTCCAATCAGGTATTAAATTATGTTGCCTCAGAAATTGATCTTGATTTATTAGAAACCTATGTAACCGCCGATATTGATATCGATAAATTTGAAAAATTACATTTTGATATTAATAGCAGTGGTTATTTAACCGATGGTTATAAGCAAATAAAAGATACACTAGCGGGTATTTTCTATCTGCAAAAAGGAAAAAATGAAAAATCCATCAATGCCTTACACAATGTCACCCAACGCTTTAAACAAATGCCAGAATATATTTGTAGCTGGGACTGGTCTGGTTTTATGCGTGGTTTGGATACCTCAATTAGCAATGATGCACTTCGCGCTAAAGCCAAATCCTTAGTTGTTGCAACTAATTGCTATGTGCCACAGTCAACGGCTGAACGCATTAAGAAAATAAACACCGTCATTAATAGCTTGAAAAACTAAATGCAAAATAAATGCTAAATAAAATACTACTCACTTTATTACAAAAAAATACGTCTATTGACCCACTACAAAGCGATGCATTTGAGGCTCCTTCCTATTATAAGGGCTATATTTTGCCACTGCGTTATCTATTGGCAATGCGTTATTTAAAACATAAACGCATTCTATTAGATCAGTTTCGTGATGAAGGTATTTTTCCTGTTCCTGTCGATCAATTTAAGCAACGTTTACTTGCACAACTGGCTAAAAAAAAGGGTCATTCAACACGCACTACTCCCCTATTGAGTTATCCGCTGAAAGCTTGGTTTGTTTATCCTTTGCTAGTTGCTGGGATGATTATTTCTGTATGGCTGTTTCAAGATTGGCTTGCAAATCAACGCTTACAAACGATGTTGGCAAATCGCCTTCCTTATTATTCTGATCTACAACATCGCTCTTTACTGTTTAAACATTCAGGCTATGACAAAGCTCATAAAAAAGTATTACTTGAAATAGAACAAGAAAGAGCCAATATCCTCGCCCAACTTCCTGAAATTAAAGAGCTTAAAGTAGCAATGGAAAAGGGATTGATTCAATTAGTAAAAAAAGAGGCAACTACAAAAGAGATTATGCTAGCTTTCAAGGCTATCAATACCATCCTTGATCAGCATAAAATTCCTTATTATATTGCTCCAAAAATTTTAGTGGTTGCCTGTTCTAGTTTGGTTGATGCTCCATTAGAAGAGTTTCTTACCCTCAAAAAAATGGAATCTATATTAACAGATGGAAAGCCTGAAAAATGCCATACCACTATGCTAACCGTTTATCATATTAGCAAGCGAGATCGTCTTTATTATCAAAAGACTGAACTCCCTTTATTTCATGTACGTCGTATTGATAAAGTACCCGCTACAGATGGTGCGCTAGGACTAACTTTTGGCAAAGAAGGCATGGGTTCTATTATTTTACTAGATAGAATAAAAGAATTTGCCACCGATTCCGTCATTCCCGCCCTTACCTTTCAAGGACGTAACACACTTATCCCATTCTGGTTACAAGGCTATTATGATGTTGAAGAGGCCATTTCTAAACAATATAAACAAACTTTAGCCGATATTTACCCAAATAAAACAGAACTTAAACAACTAAAAATCACGGCTAAACAAGTGCTTAAAGATAAACATCAAATGACCACTTCACGTCTGCGTCAAACATTGCAACGTGCCGACGGAGCATCAGATCAAAGTGTTTTAGGCGGTGGCTTAGATGCAATCAGCTCCCTGCTCGGTGGATTAAATCAACCAGACATGGCTTCAAAAAAGAAATCTAAACCGATTGATTATACTATTTTAGACAAACTCAATCAGGCATTACTGCCAAGCATTGAATACCATGAAGCCTATCATCAAATTGATAAAACAAGCTGGGAAAAACCTAAATGGGTCGATAAACTCTTTAAAGACCTCTCTGAAGACGGCAAAGAACATACACTAGAAGAACTCGGTGCCTATCTAACCCAATTGACATATACAGAGCAAGGCACTGATATTTGGTTGACTAAATTACTATTTTTCTCTTTAAATTCAATGATGCGCGGTCAACCTGAGTTTTATGCTTCCTCTATTATTCTAAGCACCATGAACAGCATCCATCACGGTGAAAAAGTTAATGTACATTACCGTCTCAGTGTTAATGAAAAAATTGAAATATACAAAACCTTTGCCACCATGAAAGAAAGCACCTTAAAAATTGTTGCTGAAAATGCTTATATTCAGCTTTTTAAACGTCCTGTGCCTAAGATGGGTCGATAAATAGTTAATAATCAGTGAGACAATGTTAATTCATCAGGAAACTCCTGAGAAGTCACCCAAACTTGACTAATTGTCTCACTGACCTTAGGCAACACTTCCAAGGTAGAAATACTACGCTGATGATCAAAAAAAGCGAAAGGCTCATCCAGAAAAATAAATTGTCTTTTATTACCCGTATTTTTAGCTAATTGTTCTGACATGCCCATACGTAATGCCAGCATGATTTGACGTTGTGTACCTGATGAAATTTCATCGTATGCCATATAGTTTTGCTTCTCATCAGAAAAGACCTCAACACTTAGATCTTTATTAATTTTAAGTTGGCTATAACGCTGATCGGTAAAATATGGCAATACCTTTTCAGCAAATTGGGTAATGGATTGATTAAAATGATCAATAGATTGCGATGCGGCTCGTTGCATCATCTTGATTGAATAATCTCGCACTTTTATATTTTTTTGATGTTGTTGCATTATTTGAGATAACTTCTGTAAAGCTGCTCGTAACTGCCCTGCCTTATCTGAACGTTCTTTTTCAATTAAAATCTCAGAATCTAAATCTAATAAGCACTGCTCAACATCCTGCTTTTGATGACGCAAGGTGTCTTGCAAACCTATAACCGAATCCATTATTTCTGACTCTATTGCAGTGTAATCTGGTATTAGCTCCATCAATTGAGGAACATGATTAAATTTTTCCACAGGAGAAATCGCCAGTGATGGTACTCTTTCTTTTATTTTAGTTGATTTTTCAATCAGCATCTTCGCAATACGCACTGGCACACTATGATTCAGCTCATTAATAACCTCATGATAACTTTGCTTTAAAATAAACAAAAACTCATCTGCACGTTCCTTCAATTCAGTCATTTTTAATTCAGCTAACCATTTGAAAAACAAACTAATGCTATAGAGCAAAACGCAGCTCATAGCAAAAGGAAACATCCCTATTTGTACCCAAATAATAAAAGAATTTCCATGATCACTTGAGGTATTATCGGGCAACCAAGTCTGAATCACTTCAGGAAAGAACTGAAAGACACCCCATACAAGCCAAGCTCCAATAAGTAATGGCAATAAAAATGCTCCTAACCACTCAAACAAATTATATTGTTGCTTAGCACGTTTATATTGTTGATTACTTTCAGAGTAAGCAAGATTTACCTCAGCCAATTCGTTCATTAACTGCTGCTTAGCAAGCCGATTAACCTGAAGTGATTCTTTCGCATCTACTAATTCAGGCAACCAAGATTCATCTAAACCAATCGCCTTTAATTCTATGCTT
>JALVEA010000434.1 GCA_027008665.1 Thiotrichaceae bacterium
GTTCATCCGTGCCCCGGCGGGTCGCCAGCGTTACAATGTACTCGGTGCATTGAACGCCATTACCCATGAGTTGGTGACAGTCACTAATAACAGCTATATTAATGCACAAAGTGTCTGTCAGTTATTGCACCAGATTAAGGAATTAGCTCTGGACATACCCATTACTCTTGTAATGGATAACGCTCGCTACCAGCGTTGTCATCTAGTACAGAACCTGGCGAAGGAACTAGGCATCGAATTATTATTTCTGCCGCCTTATTCTCCGAACTTAAACCTGATTGAACGTTTGTGGAAATTCGTTAAAAAGGAATGCCTGTATTCGAAATACTATGACAATTTCGCCGCTTTTTCGCAGGCTATTAACGATTGCCTCAGTCAGACACATACGACCCACAAAGCAGCCCTTGATAAACTCTTGACACTTCAGTTTCAAATTTTTAATGAAGACTCAATTGTTGCCGGTTAAAGTATAGTTATTATTTTCATCACTTTTTTTCTAATCGATTTAATAATCGCTCAATTTATCAGGCACAAAACTAACGGACATACAGCATTACTCATCTTATTAATTATTAACTTATTAGTACTATTTCTCATTTCACTTTATTTCTTACTATCAAAGTACCATTTGTGGTTTAACTGGGCTATTCCACTGCTATTAATAGAATTAAGTGAAGTCATCATTTTTACAAGGAAAATCATCCCCACAACCTTGCATAGAATCAGGAAAATAAAATGGTCAAACAAGTCTCCTTAATTAAATACAGCAAACTATTATTGGCATGCTGCCTACCATTAAACATGTCCTACGCGAATGATTTGTATTCGGCTGAGGTACAAGTTAGTGAAGTAATAATTACAATCAATGATGAAAGTAAATCCTATAAAGCAGGAAGTATATTTAATCTTAAAGAGAATGATTTTATTTGTTTTATTTCAGGCAATGGGGAAGTCTCTATCAAAGGAGATAATTATAAGGTTAGGCTGTATAACAAGACGGCAACATGTGAATTGATCCCATCAAAAAAGAAAAAAGGAGTCTTTAATATCATTAGTGATACCTTTAGCTGGCTATTTCCTGATAATACAAATGAACAAGAAAATTCTGAAGGTAGTGTTATAGGAATGAAAGGCGGATCACAAAATAAATATGTAGATCAACCTATTATCATGGGAAATAAGAAATATCTTATTATAAAAAATGATTCTTGGGGACCGCTACCAATTGTTTTGAATATTATAAATAATAAAGGGGTGGTGGAAAAGACATCTATCAATGACGACGATGAAGAAACCTTATTTATCATTCCTAGAATGCTTTTAAAAGAAGGCTATACCATCAATATATCGAATGCCTTTGGTGATACCTACGTTAACTCCCAAATACACTTATCAACTCAGCAGAAAGATAAGTAATGAGATTTTTTTTATTCGTTTTTTTATTCACTAGCATAAATATTGTTTCAGCAGATGAAATCAGTAAACCTTTTGTTGCTAAAGGTCAGTATGATGTAACGTCTATAGACGTAACCTCTGATGGAAAGTACGTTCTTTCTGCTGGATCCAAAACCATAAAGATATGGGATGTTAAAGCAGGAAAAGAACTAACAACCCTAAGAGGTTGTTAATGGCCAACTAAAATGACCCACTAGCGGTCAATAAAATTGACCCACCCTTTTGATCAAAAATAGACCATTGGTCTATAGTCCTTCCCTTTTGGGAG
>JALVEA010000435.1 GCA_027008665.1 Thiotrichaceae bacterium
TAATATCAAACAATCGATGCAAAATAAATTGCGTATTATTAAAGCGATACAAGCTTGTTTAAACACCGAGAATACGGAGCTGTTTAAAGGGATAAATTACAATAGCGATGCCATTAATTTTGAAGCACTGCAATCTAAAAAAAATTATGCCAATAAATTTCTCAAAAGGATTGCAAAGCGGTGGCAGCAACTGCTCAATCATTTAGATACCCCTGCAATAGATTGCAAACCCCTGCTTGATGATCAAGCTATTGCCGCCTTAAAAGCAAATGATCGTGTGATTGATCTTTTATTACGCCGTGATTTAATTATTTCTTATCGAAAAGAAATTAAAAAGCCGTTAGATGAATTATTTGTCGGTGGTGAATTAAAACCTTTACGCGACACCTTAAAAAAAGTACATCAAAAAATACGCTCTAGTCGATTATTTGTAGCCCTGCATATGCACGCAGGTGATGGCAATGTTCATAGCAATATTCCTGTTAATTCAAATGATTATGAAATGATGCAGGAGGCAGAGAAGATTGTTGATGAGATTATGCAATTAGCCCATGATTTAGACGGTGTTATCTCAGGTGAGCATGGCATTGGTTTAACCAAAATACATTATTTAGATCAAGAAAGTATTCATCATTTTGCAAGCTATAAGCAGAAAATTGATCCAAATGGGCATTTTAATCGGGGTAAATTAATGCCGAATTCAGGGCTGGAAAATGCCTATACACCCTCTCTGCGACTGGTTGAGCAAGAAGCGTTACTTTTAGAAAATAATCAATTAGGTGCATTAAATGATGATATCAAAGATTGTTTACGTTGCGGAAAATGCAAGCCTATTTGCAATACCCATATTCCACGGGCGAATTTACTTTATTCACCGCGTAATAAAATTCTCGGAACGGGGTTAATGCTAGAGGCCTTTTTATACGAAGAACAAACTCACCGAGGTATTTCTTTGCGTCATTTTGTTGAAATGAATGATGTCGCTGATCATTGTACTGTCTGCCATAAATGTTTAAACCCTTGCCCTGTAAATATTGATTTTGGTGAAGTCACCGTGCGGATGCGTAGTATTTTAAAGCGACGCAAACACAAAAAAACCAGCCTTGTCACATGGGCATCAATGGGCTTTTTAAATATGACCCATCCAAATGCGATCAAATTAACGCGCTTAGGGATGATTAAGATAGGTTTTTTAACTCAACGCTTAGGGCATTATGCTTTTAAATCATTGGGACTTTTAAAACTAGGCAAACGTCCAAAAACAACCACAGGGCAACCCGCGATCAAAGAGCAGGTAATTCAATTTGTAAAAAAACCCTTACCTGCTGATGTACCAATGCAGACTACACGCGCTATTTTAGGTTTAGAAGATAGCAATACCGTGCCGATTCTTAGTAATCCTAAGCGAAAAAAAGAGGGCGATTCTGTTTTTTATTTTCCCGGTTGTGGCTCTGAGCGTTTATTTTCACAAGTCGGCATGGCAACCTTAGCTATGTTGTATGAAACCGATGCGACTACGGTTTTGCCCCCTGGTTATCTTTGCTGTGGTTATCCGCAAACGGCGGGGGGGGATCTAGTAAAAGGGGTGCAAATTTCAACTGAAAATCGCATCTTATTCCATCGTATTGCCCATGCACTTGACTATTTAAATATCAATACCGTGATTGTTTCCTGCGGAACCTGCATGGATCAATTACTAAAATATGAATTTGAAAAGATTTT
>JALVEA010000436.1 GCA_027008665.1 Thiotrichaceae bacterium
GGTGAGCAAAACAGTCTTATGTCCTGCCATTTTTATCTCTGCACCTGCATCAGGGCAGGGTAAGACAACTATTACCGCAGGGTTAGCTCGATACCATCATAATCAAGGTCGTAAAGTGCGTGTTTTCAAAACGGGGCCTGATTATCTTGATCCTCTTATTTTACAACGTGCCTCGCATTATCCTGTTGAACAAATTGATCTTTGGATGATGGGTGAAGATTATTGCCGTCAAGTATTATATCAAGCCGCCTGTGAAGCGGATTTAATTTTAATAGAAGGAGCGATGGGATTATTTGATGGTGATCCTAGCAGTGCGGATCTGGCTAATTTTTTTAATATTCCCATTATTGCGGTGATTAGTGCCAAAGCAATGGCACAAACCTTTGGTGCAATTGCATTAGGATTGACCTTATACCGCTCTGATTTAAGTTTTAAAGGGGTGATTGCTAATCGTATTGGTAGTCAACGGCATCAAGATTTAATAGAACAAAGCATTCCTGAGAATATTGATTTATTAGGCTGTTTTCCTAGAAAGGAAACAATGGAACTACCGCACCGTCATCTCGGTTTGGTTAATCCAAATGAAATCGAGGATTTTGAGCAACGTTTAGAAGAACTGGCAGATGCAATTGCATTAACGCATATTAAGAATTTACCAGCGCCCATAGAATTCACCAATGCGATTGATAAAAATCCTAAACCCGAATTAATAGGTTGTAAAATAGCCATTGCTAAAGATGAGGCTTTTAGTTTTATTTATGCTGAAAATATACGCTTGTTGCAAGCATTAGGTGTTTCTATTGATTATTTTTCACCTTTGCATGATAAGAGATTACCTGATGTTGATATTTTATGGTTTCCAGGTGGTTACCCTGAATTACATAAAGAAAAATTACAAAATAATGTGGTCATGCATCAAGCAATTAAGCAACATTTTGATGCTAATAAAAAAATTCTTGCAGAATGTGGTGGAATGTTGTACCTGCAAAAAACATTAACAGGAATTGAAGGGGACTGTGTCAAAATGGTGGGCTTAATTCCTGGGGATGGTCATATGCGTAACCGTAGCGGTTGCCAAGGAATGCAAACAGCACTGTTACCAGAAGGTGATATTCGCGCTCATGCACACCATCATTCACGCACTGAAAATACACTGAAACCTATTGCCTATGCCAAGCGTGCTACACACACTGCCCCTGGAGAGGCAATTTATCGTAGTAAAGGTTTAACGGCTTCCTATTTACACCTTTTCTTCCCTTCCAATATTGAAGCGATTATTCGTTTATTTTCTTAGGAACTTTCTCACTCTTAATTCCCTTAGGAAAATTAAGTTAAATACCGTTTCAAATTATTCAGCCTGATATTTTTTATAATAGCGTCAATATTTGTTTGTTTAAACATCACTTAGCTTGTTGTGTGGTAGAATTTGTGAACAATTATAAATATAAACAAGAGCCTTCGGACTATTTATGGTAGCGTGTTAATGAATTTAACGAAGACTATTAGAATTTTTTATGTTACTAATACAATAAAATATTCGAAGCCTAACTGACAAATTTTAATATCATGATTTTTTATAAAAGATATAAGACAAA
The DNA here is from genome assembly GCA_027008665.1 of Thiotrichaceae bacterium. Lineage (GTDB taxonomy): Bacteria > Pseudomonadota > Gammaproteobacteria > Thiotrichales > Thiotrichaceae > JAGLBW01. The sequence goes on from JALVEA010000436.1 coordinate 1,596, forward strand.
TTATCTTCACTTTAGCAAAAAGAACTATCAGCTATTAGAGTCAAAAAAACACAGGTATACAACCCTCGATAACGACGTTTTATTCAAGGATATTTCACGTCTTAGCGTTTGTAATTTGCCCCGTGATATTTTGATGACTTGTGAAAGTGGCGATAATCTACAATATAAATATCTTGACTATATTCACCTATTGCGTAGTGGCGATCAACTGAGTGTGGTTGTTGACGTTAATTACTCATTCCACGAATGGGATGAGAGGATGAATCTACTCTCCTTTGTTGAAAGTTTACGTGGGAAAATGAGTGATTTATATGCTATAGAGTCAAAACAAAAAGATATTTATGATGAAGCGATAGTTAATGTTCGCTTTGAACTGAAAGCAGAATGTGGCACCAGTATTGAAAGCATCATTAATCTATTGGACACACTTTTAGATCAAGAACATAAAAACTTACTTTCTTATCAAGTAATACGTTATAAGATTTCACTTTCAAGACGACACCAACAAGCAGGAAAATCACTGCTTCATTATCTGTATAGAGTGATGGAATACAAAAATCTTAGTGAAGATTTAAGTGTCTCGGTGAGTGAGACAGCGCGTCTGGTCACATTGGAGCTAAAATTCCCAACTGAGAAACAGAAAAAAATCGAAAAAGCAATTCATTATTATGGGCTTATTCTTAAGGGCGATCTTTCTATCAAGCATCTATTTAAAGAAAAAGGGCATCGTTGCGACCTATCTGCCTCATTGACTGCGATACAAAAACGTATCTCGATTCAAAATGAAAAAGTTTATAATACCGCTGATAAGAAATTTCATTCTTCAGAAGAAGAAACGGCATGGCTAAGATTTTATGTGGGTGATTGCCTCTCTAATGAGACTTTGATAGCCGCCTAAGAACAGCCTTAATAGATGTAAATTTCTTCGAAATCGAGTGCTTTCGCTTCGTCTAGCGGGGCTAAAGGCACCGATTCCAAAAATTACTTATGTGAAAGTCTATATAAAAAAAAGGGTTGTGTAGATATTATCTTCCTTGTGTAATGTCAATTCTTTTCATTTTTAATATGCTATATTGCTGTCCCCGTTGATAAAAAAATAAGAGAGTACTCCTCGCTACTATGTCCCTTATTGTTTCCGATTTACAATGCACTCGTGGCAACCGCCAATTATTTTCGGAGCTGAATTTCCAACTGTCCCCTAAGCAATTACTTTTTTTAGAAGGGAAAAATGGGAGTGGAAAAACAACCCTCATCCGCACTTTATGTGGTTTATTTATTGCTGATAAAGGCAATATACTATGGCAAAATCAGCCGATTGAAGAACATTTAGAGGTGTATAGAAAGGCGCTTTTTTATTTGGGACATTTAAATGCAATTAAAGGCGATCTAAGTGCATTAGAGAATCTACGTTTTAATCATTTAATGTCAGGACAAAAAAATAATGATGATGATTTGCTGGATGCGCTAGAGCGTATTGGTTTATTTGGTTATGAAGATTTTCCTACGCGAGAATTATCGCAAGGTCAAAAGCGTCGCGTTGCTTTGGCAAGATTGATTGTTAATAAATCACCACTTTGGATACTTGATGAGCCTTTTGTCGCACTTGATGTGGCAGCGGTTGAGTTATTACAGCAAATTATTTCCCAACATATTGAAGTAGGTGGTATGGCTATTTTAACTACCCATCAGGCAGTACCGCTGACAGAAGGTGAGGTGCAACATATTAATTTAGATGATTTTGCCACAAAATCAGGACGAGTCACTGATGCTTAATACCTTCTGGATGATTCTAAAACGAGATTTAAAACTCGCCTTGCGCCGTCGTAGCGAAGTTTTTACGGTTCTTTTTTTCTTTATTATTGTGGTAAGCCTATTTCCCTTAGGGGTTGGCTTTAATGAAAAAATGCTACAGGAAATTGCCCCTGGTGTGGCATGGATTGCAGCCTTACTTGCCTCGATGCTGGCATTAGAACGTTTATTTGCCAATGATTATGTTGATGGTACACTAGAGCAAATGCTATTAACCCCGCAACCGCTTTCTATCTTAGTCTTTGCTAAAATGACAGCACATTGGTTGCTCACAGGCTTGCCCTTGGTCTTGGTTGCGCCCGTTGTTGGCGTGCTATATCACTTAGAAGCAGAGACAGTGATTACCATGATGTTAATGTTGTTATTGGGTACACCCGTATTAAGTATGATTGGTGCAATTGGTGCGGCGCTTACCTTAGGTTTACGTGGTGGAGGTGTCTTAATTTCCTTACTTATCTTGCCGTTATATATCCCTGTTTTAGTGTATGGATCAGGCGCAATTGCTGAAAGTAGGTTACAATCTGGCAATATTGAACCCCATATATTGTTATTATCCGCATTTTTGCTACTGTCACTAATATTCTCCCCATGGGCAACTGCATCTGCCTTGAAAATATCTTTGGAATAGGAATCCTACATGACCTTTAGTTGGTTTAAATACGCAGCTCCAATAAACTTTTACCCCCTTGCAGGTAAAGTGATTCCTTTGTTTTGGTTTTTAGCTATCACACTGACAAGTTTTGGACTTTATTGGGGTTTTTTTCAAACCCCCGATGTACTAAGTGATCAAAAGCAATATTATCGTATTATTTTTGTTCACGTTGCCGCTAGTTGGATGGGCATGTGGCTGTATGCAATGATGGTTTTTTGGGGTTTAGTGGGATTGGTCTTTAATACTCGACTCTCGTTTATGATGGCGAAAGCCACATCAACAACAGGGGCTTTAATGGCTTTTATTGCCTTGATCTCAGGTGCTGTTTGGGGCAAAGTAAGCTGGGGAACATGGTGGGATTGGGATCCCCGTTTAACCATGTCGCTGATCTTAATGTTCCTTTATATTGGTTATATCGCCCTACATTCTGCAATTGATAATTCTCGTCGTGCAGATAAGGCAGCAGCGGTATTATCCTTGGTTGGATTAGCGATTGTTCCTGTCATTTATTACTCCGTCAATTGCCCCAATCCAAATGAATGTAGCTCTTTACATCAAGAATCGTCCTTTAAAGGGGTGGAGTCGAATATTTTATTAGGGATGCTAATCACTGCACTGGGCTTTTGGATGTATAGCTTCGCTACTATTTTAATGCGAGTGAGAAATATTATTCTTGAGCGTGAAATTAATACAAAATGGGTATCAGAATTATGAGTGAATTTTTTAATATGGGCGGTTACGGCTATCATGTCTGGGGAGTTATATTATTGGCTTTAGGCATTATGTTGATAGAGCCAATTAACCTTAAATTACAAAGAAAAACATTGTTGCAACGTATTCAGCGCAATAAGCGTATCGAAAAAAACAGACGGAAATAGACAGCTAGAAGTCCAAGCTTTAGCTTGTGCGACTTAGGCTGGACGGATCAAACTAGGCTGGACGAGGTTTGTAACCATCTAGGCTGGACGGGGTTTGTAACCCCGTACTGTTCTAAAGATCAAATAATAGGTATTAATAAATGAAAGCAAGACAAAAACGGTTGATCTTTGTTTTATTAGGAATCGTTGCGGTAATGGGTGCATCTTTTTTGATTAATAAAGCGATGCAAGGCAATTTCTATAAGCTTTATACGCCAAAAGCCGTCTTAGCGGGTGAAGTACCGATAGGGCAGGTGGTTCGTATTGGTGGATTGGTTAAAAAAGGCAGTCTCAAGCGTAGCAATACCAAAATGGAAGCACGTTTTATTGTATTGGATAGAAATAAAAATGAAGTCACCATTGTCACTAATAAAATTCTACCTGACCTATTCAAAGAAGGTAAAAGTCAAGTAGCGCGAGGTGTTCTTAAAGAAGATGGTATTTTTTATGCTGAAGAAGTATTAGCAAAACATGATGCTAACTATATGCCAACAGAAGTTAAAGATATTCTCAAGGAAGAACATACACCGATTACAAAGGTAAAAGAGGGAGTTAAATAAATGATTCCAGAGATTGGGCATTTTGCCTTAATTATCGGACTCGCCATTGCCATGATACAGGCGATTTTCCCAATGATGGGCGTTAGTCTCAATCAGCCACAATGGATGGCATTAGCCCGACCTGCGGCACGAGCGCAATTTTTATTTTTAGGCATTTCATTTGCTTGTCTAATCTACGCTTTTTTAAGCAGTGATTTCTCGGTGAAATTGGTCGCAAATAACTCCCATACTCAAATGCCCACCATTTTCAAAGTCTCCTCTGTCTGGGGCAATCATGAAGGCTCTTTATTACTGTGGGCGTTTATTCTCTCAGGCTGGGGCGTTGCGGTTTCGTTTTTTAGTCGTAGCATTCCCCCTGTGATGTTAGCGCGTGTTATGAGCGTCATGGGTATGGTGGCGATTGGTTTTTTATCATTCCTTATTATGACCTCAAATCCCTTTGAGCGTTTACCCTTTCCTCCCGTAGAAGGTCGTACTCTTAATCCTTTATTGCAAGATTTTGGCTTAGCAGTGCATCCACCGATGCTGTATATGGGATATGTTGGTTTTTCAGTTGCTTTTTCTTTTGCCATTGCTGCTATGTTAGGTGGCAAGCTGGATGCGGCATGGGCGCGTTGGGCAAGACCTTGGACAAATATTGCATGGATCTTTCTAACAGGTGGAATCACTTTAGGCAGTTGGTGGGCGTATTATGAATTAGGTTGGGGTGGCTGGTGGTTTTGGGATCCTGTTGAAAACGCGTCCCTATTACCATGGCTTGCAGGAACGGCATTAGTCCACTCTTTGGCAGTGACTGAAAAACGCGCTAGTTTTAAATCATGGACAGTCTTATTAGCAATACTTGCTTTTTCTCTAAGTTTATTAGGTACATTCTTAGTACGTTCAGGGGTATTAACCTCGGTACATTCTTTTGCCGCTGATCCTAAACGTGGATTATTTATCTTAATCTTCCTGCTGATTGTCATTGGTGGTTCATTAACACTTTATGCAGTAAAAGCACCTAAACTAAAATCAACAGGACGTTTTGAATTAATCTCCCGTGAGGTGGGGTTACTGGTGAATAATATCACCTTGGTAATCCTAACCTTGACTGTTTTACTTGGCACATTATATCCACTAATTATTGATGCATTAGGAATGGGAAAAATCTCCGTAGGGCCTCCGTACTTTAATAATATCTCATTACCATTAGGCACTGTTTTATTCTTAATGATGGGAGTGGGTTTGTTTTTACGCTGGAAAAAAGACAGCCCTGAGCGTCTATTTAAAAAATTATTACTACCTGCCAATATCGCCCTTATTATTGCTATTTTTGCCCCGATGTTTTTTGAAAAAGAATTTAGTTGGCGCGTTTCTTTAGGCTTATTACTAGCAAGTTGGATTGCCTTAACGGCTTTGATCTGGTTTGCTGCACAAGGTCGTTCATTGTGGCAAAAACCTTTATCTGCATGGGGAGCAATGTTTGGGCATGTAGGTATGGCGGTTGTGATTACAGGGATTACCTTAACCTCTATGTACAGCACTGAAAAAGATGTACGTTTAGATGCTAATAGTAGCTATGAAGTGGCGGGTTATTCCTTTAAATTCATAAAAATAG
>JALVEA010000437.1 GCA_027008665.1 Thiotrichaceae bacterium
AATGGGGCTTTCCCCTGATGTTTGTATGGCATTTGAAGATTCATTCAATGGCTTAAAATCTTCGCTGGCAGCTAATCTTAAAACCTTGATCACGGTCAATGGTTATACTAAAGATGATGATTTTACAGGGGCTGCAATTGTTCTTGATCAAATGGGAACTGCCAAGGAGGACTTTAAGGTCTTAGATGGCGATGCAGGTGGCTATCGCTATGTTAATATAGCGATGATTAAAGCATTGCACCAAAAATAATTTTCTTTTCATAACGGTTTTTTTTGATAAAAAAAGACTTGCCTTAACTTAAGTGACTTCCTAAATCCTTTATTCCTTACTGGCTATTATAAAAAAACAAAGGGATAAAATTAGCCATTTATTATTGCTTGAATTGCATTCAGCTATAAATTTTATTATTATAAATAAAAGTATTTTTTATAGGTAAAAAACTATAGGGCTAATTTATTGTCAATAATTTGAGACTCATGTCGCTGTTGTTGCATGAATTTTAGATCTTAATGACTTTTTGTAAGGATAGGAAAATGAGAAACAATAGGGGAAAATACAGTCAATTATTTCTTAAAATAGCATTTTTAGTCTATGTAGTAGCGCTATTTTCACTTCCAATAAGTGCAAATGAAGACTTGAATGAGGAGGACTCGTCAGAGGCAAAAAAGGAGCTTAATCTCCAAGTCAGTGCTGATGATAATGATGTGGTCGAAGGCTCGGATGGTAGCTTTTACCTTTCTAGCGTTGATGGTGCTTTATTTGGACATTATTTTTGGCAAAGTGGTGTCAGTATGTCTTCTTTTTATCGCTGGGTTACAAAGGATATTAAGCAAGGCGAAACCATTCAATCTGCAATATTGACACTGTATTTAAAACAGGATGCCGCTAATAATACTAAGGGTATCTCAACAAAGTTCTATGGGATAAGTGAAGATAATACGCCTGTTTTTTCTTCTGAGGACAAACCTTCTTTACGTCCCATTACGAAATCAAGTGTTATAAAAGATAACTGGATTGATAATAATATTGAGGGTACTGAAAGCGAACAAACAACCTCTGTTAGTATTGATGTGACTAATATAGTACAAGAAATTATTGCGAGGTCTGGATTCTCTGAAGGCAATGCAATTGCGATTGCCCATGTTAATAATAACTCATGGGATGCTTACGGCATGAGTTATGAGTTTTCAACCAGCCCTGATTATGCGCCAAAACTGAAAATTATACATTAGGCTATTTCAAGAAAATAAACACATTGCTGTATTTGTTTTCTTTTATTGGTCTTAATGAAATGCTTTTCCTGTGCGTGCATCAATCCATAAAAAGGATGCTGTTTCTTTAGGTTTGGCATTTCTTTTCGGTAATGCGAGCAGTGTTTTATTGCGAGCTTGGATAACCGTAGCAAAATAATCTGTTTTATTAGCAGATAATCTATTGATCTGTTGTTTGCCTGTGGCAATATTTCTAAGTGTGAGTGTGTTTTTATGCGGTTGAATAATCAATAAGCTTTTATTGTCTGCACTAAAATCAGTAAAACTGCTATAAGGATAAGGCAGTTGTTTGATTGTTTTCTGTTTAATATCGATCAGTTTAACTGTCTTTTGATTAATGCCTGAAAGCACTAATTGCTGGTTATTGCGACTGAAGTGAATCATTTCCTGATAAGAATCGCCTGTTGTGATTATCTCCATACGCATATGTTGTTTTTGTTGGCTAATATCGTATAAATAGAGTGTTAATTTTTTATGACCGTACTGCGTATACGCTAATAAGCGTTTATTGGGACTAAAGCCAATACTGCCAATTTTTCCGCGTTGTAATAGTTTAATTTGGCGAATAATTTTCCCTGATCCTGTATGAATCAGGTAAATTTTAGGGGAGCTGTTGTTTCTCATCGATGGAATGGCTAATAAGCTACCGTTAGAATTTTGCTGGATAACGCCACCTCGCCAATCGTATTGACCTGATGGATGCGGTAATGTTCTGAGCACTTTTCCTGTTCCATTATGAATAACATCAATACCCTTGCTATGAACAGCAAGTAATTTAAAACCATCAGGTGTGGGCGCTAATAAAGTAGAACCTGTTTTCAATTTAAAAGGGATGCGTTTTATGATTTTTTCAGTTTTAACCTGTATTTTTATAATTTCCGTTCCCATCGCATTAACATAAATGAGCTGCGATCCATCACCGCTAAAAACGCTATATTGAGCGGCATAAGAAGGTAAAGGTGTTTTAGCATCAAGCAATGTTGTGAACATTAAACTAATCATAAAAACAATATTGATTATTATTTTCTTTTTTTGAGCTAGCAGCAGTGACATTAATTATTCCTTACTTTTTTCGGGTTTCTTTTCGCTTTCTTCAGTCTCTTCTGGCTGAAAATAATAATCATAAGATTTTTGCATAAAGCTGGTGAATTTTAATGCTTCATTATAAGATAAACCGCTGTTTTTAGGGATAACGACTTTCACGTATAAATTATTCTTGTGTTGCTTTTTTAGCTTTGCCATTTTTCGTTCTAATTGTCGTCGAGAGACATTTTTATATTCACCTTTAGGGTGAGTGCGTAGGCGATAAACAGGGTGTCCTTTGTGTTTTGTATAGATAATAGCAACCACGAATTTATCTTTTGCCGAGCGTGCGGGGCGTAATAATTTTTGATATTTTTTATCCAAAGAGTCTAATTCACCTTGTAAGCTTAGTAATTGCGTTTCACTATTTTCACGTTGTTTTTTTAAGGATCTTTGTAATTGTTCAATTTTGGAGGATTTATCGCTTAGGGTTTGTTGTAATGTCCGATATTCGGATGAATTTTCCGTTAAAGAATTTCGCAACACTTCTATTTGTGCTTCTAAATCCTCCACTTTATTTTGATGTTGTTCTTGTTGCTGTTGTAAGGTGACAATTTCTTCATTTTTTTGTTTGATTTTTTGTTTCGATTCTTTTTCTAAGGTTGCAAAATAGGTGGTTTTTTCATCTAATTGCTGTGTTTGTTGCTTTGAGATTGCATTGAGTTCTTCAATAATTTGCTGGCTTTTAAGTAACTCTGCTTGTGTTGTCTTATTTATTTTTTTTGAATCGTTTATTTGCTTATTAGCCAATGCCAATTGTTGTTTTAATTGCAGTAATTGTTCTTCTAAGGTGCTATTTTTTAGCTGTGTATCTTCGGCAATTGATGAGGCTAACTGTTGTGCCTGTATACTTTTCTTTAAGTTTTCAACCAGTTGATAATTATTTAAAATAACGGAAACAGCAACCAGTAAAAACACCATCACAATCACCATCATAATATCGGTAAACGATGGCCAAAAGCTTTCCTCATTAAGATCATGATGTTCAAAGCCATTATTTGCATTAGGGAAGCCTAAACTCATGATTTAAAACCTCTAAAACCTTTTTGTTCTATTTCCTTATTAGCTTGTACGGTTGGAGGAGGGGTTAAAGGTGTTGTTTTTTTTGCAGGCAAGCGGAAACCCTCTCGAATCAATTCAATAACTTCATTCATTCCTGTTTGATTCACGCCTTTTTGTAAATCATTAACAGCTTGTTGCAATTGATCAGCGACGGATATAAATTTATTTTCAACTTCGAGGATATGTTGTGCAGACTTACTTAAAGCAATGGTCAAATCGTTCACATGATGGATTAAAGATTCTTCTGAATGGTTTATTTTAGGGAGCATATAAAGGGTGGTTGCATCTTCAATACCACTTAATAATTGTACTCGTGCATCATTAAGGCGTAGATAAAAGTAAGCGTAAATAATAAAACAAACAATCGCAGTCATGGTGGTACTTAAAGCAGAAGACATACCTGCAATCACCATTCCCATTTCTTGGGTACTTTCAGGAGAGCCTAAAAGTGAGGATGCACCAATAAGCGCAAGAGAAAGTGACACCACTGTCCCAAAGACTCCCGCTAAAATAAGGGTGCTATGTACAAAACGGATCAGGGTTAAGCGAGAGCTTTCATGCGCATTAAGCGTTGAAGCAAGTGCGGCTTGATTAACCGCTGAACCTTGTTGATTGATCCAATGAATATATTGATAGCGTCTCACCGATAAGGCATCAGGGGACAGACGTACAATAGGGTCTTGCACGTTTTGTTGCAAATAACTCACTAAGCGGTACAGGGTTTGATGTTCATTAACATAACGTAATAAAATGATCACCATGCGTAGCATACCGAGTAAAAACAAAATCACAATAAAACCATTGAGAAAAATAGCGCTTAGATTAATATCACCAGAGGTATACAGCGCGGCAATGGTATCTTTAAAGAAAAACAGTAAGCTAGCAATAGCAATTAAGAAAAAAACAATTTGCAATAAGGTGTTGCGAGCACTATTTTTATTGGTATTCATAAGTTGATTCCTAGCAATTATTTTGTATCCACGGATAAGTTTTTGACGTATATATTGCAGAGCATTTTTTATGAATTTTGCTCCATTTTCAAAATGGTACTATAAAAAATTAATTAAGAGGATACTTTCAGTGAAAGAACTTACCGCTAACACCTTTTTTAGCTCACAATTTTTGAGAAATTGTCTTGCAATAGCCATTATATCTGTTTTTCTCAGCACATCAGCGGCTGCATTTACAGATTTGAAAGGTAAAAAAGTAGAAATAGAAAAACAATTAGGGGGTGGAAAATGGTCAATTGTCGAGCTATGGGCATCGGATTGTAGTGCCTGTCGTCAACATATGCCAGCAATGGTTAAATTTGATGGTAAATTAAAAAATGCACGTATTTTAGGAATTGCATTAGATGGACAAAAAGGTATTAAAGATGCAAAATCCTTTATTAAAAAGTTTGATGTAAAATTTAAAAATATTGTATCAAATCCAATTGAAGCCAGTGCATGGATGGAAAAACTAGCAGGTGAGCCATTAATAGGGACACCCACCTTTATGCTGTTTGATCCTAAGGGAAAGCTAGTCGCGGCTCAACCAGGTATGGTTCCAACCGCCTCTTTAGAGACTTTTATTAAAAAAAATTCTAAGTAAGTAATGCCTTCTGTAAGCGTTGATACAAAATGGCTATCAACGCTTGATGTGCTGAAATTAAGGGGCAAATTGCAATTTTAAAAGAGGGGTAATGCCCCATAACAGCAGTACATATCTTTTCAATGTCTCCCCCTATTCCTGCATGTCGCCCTGCAAGAAAAAATAATAAGGTGACAATCGCCGTTTTTTCACCTGCTTGAGCTTTTTTTATTAAGGTATCTTTTAGTAATTCACCATTAAAAAGGTATTTTTCCCCCTCCCTACGCTCCATCACTGCCTGTTCTATTTTATTTTCAATAGGGAATCTCTTTTGTAACGATTGCGCCAAATGCTGACGCACTGCACTCACCTTAGGCGATGGAGAACCATGATCAACTAAGATAATATTTTTTAGGGGAAAGCCCTTATTAGCCGTTTGCATAATATGATCATATAAAATATCAACCAACAAAGGCTCTCCTTTAGGCAGAGGACATACAACATCTGCTATCTGAAATGAAAGATCACAAAACGATAATTGCAATGATAGTAGATAATCTTTAATCAAAGATTCTATCGCCTTACTTTCTCCAAAAAACAAGGGTAATAGAATAAAATCTCGTTGACCTTGAGATAAAGCCTCTTGCATATAGGTTGGTAATATCTGTGCCTTCTCACCACCTAATTGCTCAGTAGGAATTTGATCAGCATGTCGCAATGAAACAGGATGGATTTTTTTCCCTGATTTAACACTCAAGCTTTGCGCTAATTTTCTTAATTGCTGTGTTGCAGTGGCACAAAGAGAGCCATTATCCACTAGTAATATATCTGCCATTATCTTGCTAATCCTTAAATTTTTTTGTTGAGATTTCCTTATACCCCAGACTCAAATCAAGGAAAAGTAAGCACAAAAATAACAATCTATGCTATCGGTCAATACTGTAAAAGAGTCAGCAGAATAGTATAGAAATGTCCTATAATAAATACATCGTGTTATTATTCTGTGAATTTTTATATTTATTAGAGGGAGATTAGCATGGATTACGATGTCATTATTATTGGAGCGGGTCCGGCTGGATTAAGTTTTGCTCGTTCTCTAGCCGATACAAAACTACGCATATTGCTAGTGGAAAAATCTCCCTTAGCAATTTTAGAAAATCCACCAGAGGATGGTCGTGAAATTGCATTAACGCATTTGTCGGTCAAACTAATGAAACAATTAGGGGCTTGGTATAGAGTGGATGCAGAATCCATTTCCCCGATTAAAACAGCGAAAGTGCTTAATGGAACCTCTAGCTATTCTCTTGATTTTACAAGGCCTTCAGAATCGCTAGAAGCATTGGGTTACCTCATTCCTAATCATTTGATTCGCAAAGCGTTCTATGATGAGGTTGCTACTTATAAAAATATTGATTTAATCACAGAAACCTCTGTGACAGACCTAGATACCAACGACACCTTTGGCAGTATCACCTTAGAAACAGGGCAAACACTGACCGCCTCTTTAATTGTCTCATCAGATAGCCGCTTTTCAGAAACACGGCGTAAAATGGGCATTAGCTCTACTATGCAGGATTTCTCAAGAACAGCGATTGTGTGTCGAATGGAACATGAATTATCGCATCAACAAACTGCTTTTGAATGTTTTCACTACGGAAAGACAATGGCTTTATTGCCAATGACAGGCAATTTGTCCTCAGTCGTGATTACTATTTCCAATCATAAAGCAGAAGCCATTTTAAAAATGGATGATGGGCATTTTAATCAGCAAGTGCAACAATGGTTTGGTAATCAACTCGGTAAAATAAGCCTTATTGGAAAACGTCATTCTTATCCCCTTATCGCAGTCCATGCCGATAAATTTATAGGCACTCGATACGCTGTTATTGGCGATGCATCCGTCGGTATGCACCCTGTTACTGCACATGGCTTTAATTTAGGACTTCGAGGTGGGCATACGCTGGCAGGTGAAATCGAACAAGCCCTTTCTCGTAGGAAAGACATTGGTTCTCAAAGTGTACTGAGAAAATACGAACGCAAACATATGTATGTGACTAAATTTCTTTACCACGGTACTAATCATATCGTCAGCTTATTTACCAATGAAACAAGATCCGCTAAAATGGTGAGAGCTGCCGCTTTAAGAATTGCCAATAATTTTCCACCTATTCGGCATCTCATTACCTCCAAATTAACGGAAACAGGTAAAACTGATTTTCTTCCACCGCTTCCATCCTTGCCTTTACCGTTTAAAAATCCATTACGCAGAACTTAAAGCAAGTTCCTAACCATGCAATTTATGAGGTGTCATTAAATTTTCTTCCATGTGCTGAATTTCATCAATACCAGAAACAATAAACTTAGGGTCAGGGGCTAAACTTTCATCATCAATTTTCCCCTCATAATCCAGTTCGGTGAGAATATGTTTAATACAGTTAATTCGTGCTTCTTTTTTAATATCTGAGCGCACAATTGTCCAAGGTGCGAGGGTACGATTGGTTTCATTCATCATTTGGAATTTAGCAATGCTGTATTCATTCCAGTATTTTTGTGCCAATTTATCCACGGGAGATAATTTATATTGCTTTAAAAGATTGGTTTCACGGGCTTTAAAACGTCGCTTTTGTTCTTTTTTGGAGACAGAAAAATAAAATTTAAAGAAGTGAATCCCATCTTTAACTAATAACTCCTCAAACATTGGGACTGCTTTTAAAAAACGTTTATGTTGCTCATCAGTGCAGAAATTCATTACAGGTTCAACCATTGCGCGGTTGTACCAAGAGCGGTCAAAAATAACAATTTCTCCAGCAGAAGGGAGATGTTGAATATAACGTTGAAAATACCATTGCGTACTTTCCTGATCATTGGGTTTTTCCAATGCAACCACACGCACACCACGCGCATTCATTCGGGAAATAATACGCTTAATCGTGCCGCCTTTTCCTGCGGCATCACGTCCTTCAAACAGCATTGCAATTCGTAGACCTTTCTCTTTCACGGTGAGTTGAAGTTTCATTAATTCAATCTGCAAACGGGCTAACTCTGCCTCGTATTGAAGGTGTTTTTTCTTGATATAGATAGGCACTCGATTAGCACTTTTTTTCTTATTACGATTACGATGTGCAATTCCTTCACTTAATTTTACTTTGGATGCTTTTGTTTCTTCTTCTGTAGGCTTTTCTTTAGTTTTTACCTCTGAATCCGTTGCAATATCCGTTTTTATAGCATCGTCATTTTTTACCTCAGTATTCGTTGCTTGTATTGGAGTCATCGCCTGATCGGTACTGTTTTCATTTTTGTTCATAAAGATAATCCTGTTTTGTTGAATGGCTAATTACACTATTATTTATAGGTCTTAATCAAGTCTATGAATTAAAAACACAAAAATAACTATTAATCTCGTTTATCTGAAAGGATAATGAAGCACTCAATGGTGCTTAAATTCCATCTTAAGATAGCTTCCTATACGATAATTTTTTAGTGAATAAGTGAATGATAAAAATCAATCTTAACCGTTTATTTTTTTTTCTAATGCTGTGTTTTTTATTTAATACATCATTTGCAAAGTCCTCTGATTGGGATTTTTTGATTCCCGATAAGCTGCAAAAAAATACACGCACACATTATCTCGAACGTTTGGATATAGTATTTGCTTATTTCCTAAAAAAGTCCTTAAGGGGTAAAGGGAAAAAAGATTTTTTCACGGTTGTAAAGCGTGTAAAAAAGCGTATTTTTTGGAAGCTAGATAAGAATAAAAAAAATGTTTTTGTTGATGCTTATCAGCGTTCTTATCCAAGCGTTAAAAAGTACAAACTTCCTGCAAAAGTACCCGCATTTATTTTATTGATTCCTTATATTGAATCATTATGGCATCCTAAAGCAGGCAGACCCTCTAAGGATTACGGTTATTGGCAACTGATCCCCTCGATTGTTAAAGAGATTAAAAAATTACCAACTACCCCTGCATATTTAAAGAAAAAAGGAATCAATACCCTACGTTCAAATCATAAATTAAGCACTGCGGTTGCTTTGATTCATTTGCAACGCTATTACTTTTATTTTCATAGCAAGGCTAAATTTAATAAAACCGATGCATGGTTGTTTAGCATAGTTTCCTATAATTGGGGCGTAGGCAATGTAAAACGTATGCTGATTAAAATGAAGAAAAAGAAGATACGCTTGAATTTTTCAAATTTCTATCATCATCTCTATCATCGTTATAAGCGCAAGAAAACAACGCGCTCCTTACGCTCTGCGGTTGAATATTTGCCTCATCTTTGGAATATTTTGCAGGTTATTCGACAACAACATTGAAGTATAGACTTCCATAAAAATTTTAAAAGAGCGAATCAATCCATGACAACACGCTTTCAATTGGAAACCAAATTTCAGCCAGCAGGTGATCAACCGACGGCGATTAAATCCTTAGTTGAGGGGCTAAACGATGGTTTAATGCATCAAACATTATTGGGGGTAACAGGCTCAGGTAAGACATTTACGATTGCCAATATTATCGCACAGACGCAACGTCCAACGATTATTATGGCGCATAATAAAACACTCGCTGCACAGCTTTATGGGGAGATGAAGGCGTTTTTTCCGCATAATTCGGTGGAATATTTTGTTTCTTATTATGACTATTATCAGCCTGAGGCTTATGTGCCTGCGTCAGGGGTTTATATTGAAAAAGATGCTTCTATTAATGAGCATATAGAACAAATGCGTCTTTCGGCAACCAAGGCATTAATGGAAAGCCCAAATACCATTATTATCGCCACTGTTTCGGCTATTTATGGCTTGGGTGATCCTAAGTCTTATCTAAAAATGATGTTACATTTAGATCGAGGAGAAATAATTGATCAGCGTGATATTTTACGTCGCTTAACCGAATTGCAATACAAGCGTAATGATATTGATTTATCACGCGGAACATACCGTGTCAGAGGTGAAGTGATTGATATACACCCTGCTGATTCAGATCAAGAAGCGGTACGAATTGAATTATTTGATGGCGAAGTTGAACAACTTAGCTATTTTGATCCACTCACGGGTGAAATTTTGCGTCGCGTTCCGCGTCTTACCGTTTATCCTAAAACACATTATGTTACTCCACGTCAGGTAATGTTAGATGCGGTGGAGAGTATTAAAATAGAGCTAAAACAGCGTTTAGAACAGCTTCACGATGAAAATCGTTTAGTGGAGGCGCAACGCCTAAAAGAGCGCACTCAATATGATATTGAAATGATAATGGAAGTGGGTTATTGCTCTGGGATAGAAAACTACTCACGCTATCTTTCGGGGCGAGCTGTTGGTGCGCCACCACCTTGTTTATTTGATTATCTGCCAGCGGGAGCATTGGTGGTGATTGATGAATCCCATGTCACTGTGCCACAGATTGGTGCAATGTATAAAGGTGATTTTTCACGCAAAACGAATTTAGTGGAATACGGTTTTCGCTTACCCTCTGCATTAGATAATCGCCCACTACGCTTTGATGAGTTTGAGAAAATCATCCCGCAAGTGATTCATGTTTCTGCAACACCGGGAAATTATGAAACAGAGCATTGCGATAATATTGCAGAACAAATTGTACGCCCAACGGGGTTGCTTGATCCAGAGGTGGAGATTCGTCCGATTGCTTCACAAGTTGATGATGTGATGTCAGAGATTAATTTACGTGTTGCAAAAAACGAGCGCGTCTTAATTACCACATTGACTAAACGTATGGCAGAAGATCTCACCGATTATCTAATGGAACATGATATTCGCTGCCGCTATTTGCATTCTGATATTGATACCGTTGAGCGGGTGGAAATTATCCGTGATTTACGTTTAGGAGAATTTGATGCCTTAATTGGGATTAATTTATTGCGAGAGGGGTTGGATATGCCCGAAGTCTCATTAGTTGCTATTCTCGATGCAGACAAAGAAGGCTTTTTGCGTTCAGAACGCTCATTGATTCAAACCATTGGACGTGCCGCTAGAAATGCACAAGGAAAAGCCATTCTGTATGCCGATAAAATCACCCGTTCAATGCAAGCAGCACTCGATGAAACAGAACGCCGTCGTGCCAAGCAAATAATGCATAATAAAAAGCACAATATAACCCCTACCAGCATCAATAAAAAAGTCACCGATATTCTTGAAGGAGCTTATGGTAGCTCCGTTAAAAGCAATAAACGTAAAACTATTAAAGTTGCCGACACAAAAGCAGACTACAACAATATGAACCCTGCCGATCTGCTTAAAGAAATTAATAAACTAGAAAAAACAATGCTACAACACGCCAAAGATCTAGAATTTGAAGCAGCCGCGAAAATAAGGGATCAGATAAGCGAATTACGTGAGACAATGTTTCTTTCTTAGGCATCAGTTAGAAACATTAAGCAGTTGATCATTTTGAAAAATTAAAGTGATATTTTGAGGTTTATTATTATTCTCGTCTTGCTTGTTTTGATAAAAAACGTAATCCCAACGGTTGCTATTAAAGTTATCTTGCATTAATGGTGTACCTAATAAGGATTGAACCTGTCGCTTTGTCATTCCTTTTTGCAATTTTGAGATTGATTTTTGAGTGATAAGATTGCCCTGTTGTACCTCCAATTTATAACTAGAACAAGCACTCAGAAGTAGCGCACAACTAAGCAGTATAATTTTTGTTATGTGAGTTTTATAATTCATCATCAAAGTATACAACAGCCAATAAACAGGTTTGAAATTTTATCTGAATGCATAGCTTAACATTAATTGCACTCTAATTTACTATTTAGCAAAAACTAATGCCTTTTATTTTCTATTTTAGAAAGGTATAATGCACGGTTTACTTAAAAATTATTATTGAGATTATAAAGATATGCCAAGTGTGAAAGTTAGAGACAACGAGCCTTTTGAAATTGCATTACGTCGTTTTAAACGTACCTGTGAAAAAGCGGGTATTGTTGCAGAAGTTCGTAGTCGTGAATTTTATGAAAAGCCAACATCTGTACGTAAAAGAGAGAAAGCAGCGGCTGTTAAGCGTAATCTTAAAAATTTAAAGCGTGAAATTAATCGTCGCGTGCGTATGTATTAATAGGTAAATCCCTAATTATGTCGGATCTAAAACAACGTATTCTTGAAGATATGAAGTCCGCAATGCGTAGTAAAGAAAAATTACGCTTATTGACGATACGTACTATGCTAGCGGCTATCAAACAACAAGAAGTTGATACACGAAAAGAATTAGATGATACTGCTATTTTGCTGATTTTGGATAAAATGTGTAAACAACGCAGAGAATCAATTTCACAGTTCAAAAAAGCAGATCGTAACGATCTTGTAGAGCAAGAAGAAGCGGAGCTAGAAGTGATTCAAGTCTATCTTCCTGAGCCGTTATCTAATGATGAGTTGCAAGCGCTAGTTGCAGAGGCAATGACCGAAACGGGTGCAAGTTCTATGCGTGATATGGGAAAGGTAATGTCATTTATTAAACCCAAAGCACAAGGTAGGGCTGATATGGGTAAAATAAGTGCTATAATCAAAGCGCAATTATCGTCTTAAAGGAATGTACCTATTATTTATTTTATTTAAAAAGTAGCTTTCTTAAAATGCCGAGACTTTGTCTCGGCATTTGTGTTTTTAAAGGGGAGTTCCTAAACAGAAAAAAGCAGTAAAATTAAATTCCGCAATGAATTAAAAGGAATTATTAATGTCATAATTTATACTAATGACAAAAATTGGGGTATACACCTATGGTAGAGCTTAAAAATGATCGTTTTCTTCGCGCATTACTCAAAAAACCTGTTGATACAACGCCTGTCTGGATTATGCGGCAAGCGGGTCGCTATCTTCCTGAATATCGCGCCACGCGCGCAAAAGCAGGAAGCTTTATGGATTTATGCAAAAATGCTGACTTAGCAAGTGAAGTGACTTTGCAACCTTTGGAGCGTTTTGATCTAGATGCAGCTATTTTATTTTCTGATATTCTAACTATACCCGATGCAATGGGTTTAGGTTTATATTTTGCTGAAGGAGAAGGTCCACGTTTTAAGAAGGTCATTACTAACCGTCGTGATGTTAATGCTATTAGCATCCCAGATCCTGAGATGGAACTAGGGTATGTGATGAATGCGGTGCGAACGATTCGCAGTGATCTAAACGGTCGTGTTCCACTGATAGGCTTCTCAGGTAGTCCTTGGACGCTTGCTACTTATATGGTGGAAGGTGGCTCAAGTAAAGATTTTGGTCGTGTCAAAGGTATGATGTACGATGATCCTATTGCTATGCATTTATTACTTGAAAAATTAGCAGAAAGTGTCACTTCCTACTTAAATGCACAAATAGTAGCAGGTGCTCAGGCGGTGATGATCTTTGATACTTGGGGCGGTTTATTGACCCCGAAAACTTACAAAGAATTCTCTCTTAACTATATGCAACGTATTATTGATGGATTACAACGTGAAGCCGATGGGCGCGAAGTGCCTGTTACCTTATTCACCAAAGGGGGAGGACAATGGTTAGAAACAATGGCCAAAACAGGTTGTACTGCATTAGGTTTGGACTGGACTATTAATATCGCTGATGCTAAAGCCCGTGTTGGTGATCAAGTTGCCTTGCAGGGCAATATGGATCCCTGTGTTTTATATGGTTCAGCGGATACCATTCGCCAACAAGTGAGTCAAATAATTGCTGATTTTAATGGCAATACGGGACATATCTTTAATTTAGGGCATGGTATTCATCAACATATTAATCCTGATAATGTCAAAGTGCTGGTTGATGCCGTTCATGAGTTTGGTCAGGAGAATTAATAATAAGCTAAAAGGGGAGTTATTAAGGAAGTTCCTAAAATAACTGTTCGGGCATTTCAGCACCTTCTTTTTGAAACTGATGATAAATTGCTTCTAAGGTAGCATCATCTATGTCTGTCTTGCTTGATAAGTTTTGTTGTGGATTTTTTCCCTGCAACCTCAATGCTTGATATCTAGCTTGCTGTCTACGCAAAGCATTTGCACGTCGTTGTTTTGCTTCTCGAATTAGCCGTTCCCTATGTCGAGGTGTTGTTGCTTTAGCTAAGGCAGCTTGCAGTTTTAAATCATCTTCTTTAAATAAATCGGCCTCAGAGGCTTTCAAATAGGCTAAATAATCTTCATCGTTTGGAATTTGTTTCGACGTTAGGCTTTCTTTAATCGTCTTTACAGTCAGACTAGTAGGTTGCAAACCTGAGATTGCATCTAAGGTTACATTAATGAGTCCCTTCGGGCGTGGATAGGGCTTACTTTTGCTATTTTTTAGGGCAACTTTCATAAAATCAATCCATACAGGCAATGCGGCATGTGTTGCTGTTTCACGTTTGCCTAAAGGTTTTAATTGATCAAATCCAATCCAGACCGTTGTGACTTTTTTGGCAGTAAAACCACAAAACCATGCATCCTTTTGATCATTGGTTGTTCCTGTTTTTCCTGCTATATCAGAACGCTTTAAAATCCTTCCTGCTCGTGCGGCTGTGCCTACTCTTGCAACATCTTGTAACATACTTACAATTTGATAATTGACATAAGGCTTCATAACCCGTGGTGCAAATTTAGAATCTCGGGATTGAGTTGCTAATTCATCGCTTTCATCTTCGCTTATATCAAGCTGATCTAAAGAGGTAATAGGACAATGAGTACAGGCTATTTTAGGTTTTGCTTCATAAAGAATCCGATGGTCTTTATCTACAATTTTACGGATAAAATAATTATCAATTTTATAACCACCATTAGCAAAAGTCGCATAAGCTGTTGCCATTTTAAGGGGGGTTGAAGAGCCTGTACCAAGTGCAAGGGTTAGATTGGCAGGTAAGGTGCTTTTTTTGAAACCAAATCGAGTTGCATATTGGATTGCATAATCAATGCCAATTTTTTCTAATAAATGAATGGAAACTAAATTTTTAGACTTGGCAAGTGCAACCCGTAAACGAGTTAAACCACCAAATTTATGCCCGTAATTTTGTGGATTCCATTTACTCCCAGGAATCTTCATTGGTGCATCATCAATCAAACTAGCTGGGGAGAAACCTTTGGCAAGCGCTGCACTATAAACAAACGGTTTAAAGCTAGAACCTGGTTGACGCTTAGCTTGTATAGCACGATTAAATTTACTATAAGTAAAATCAAAACCACCTGCGATAGCGCGAATAGCCCCATCTTTGGGATCAAGAGACACTAAAGCACCTGTGACTCTCGGAATTTGTGTTAGTTTCCATATCCCTTTTTTATTTTTTTGTAAACGTACAATATCGCCTTTCGTTAAAACATCGCTAACCTTTTTAACTTTTTTGCCACGTCTGTTTTCATTTTTAAACCGTCGCGCCCATTTTAGCTGTGCTAATGCCAATGTAATAGGCGAAGTTTGTTGTGCTATACGCAATATTGCCTGTTTTTCTTCTACTTTAATCACCACCGCAGGGATAATATCTGCATAGGTTTTATAGCTTTTTAATTTTTTATTTAATTTATCACTATCATCAAACTTGGCTAAATCAATCTTATCTTCCGCACCTCTATAACCATGACGATGCGTATATTTAAGCAAATGATGTCGTAATGTCTGCAATGCAAGTTCCTGCTCATCACTATCAAGTGTGGTGTAAATATTCAAACCTAGCTTATAAATATGATCAACCCCATAGCGTTTAATAGCGTCTGCTCTTGCCATTTCTGCCATATAAGGCGCATAAGTTTGTGTTGCAGCATGATGAATTTTTGCCGATATTTTTTCATTAATAGCTTGTGTATATTCAGCCTGTGTAATGTAATTTTGCTCCAACATACGTTGTAAAATATAGTTACGACGCAGTTTGGCACGTTTAGGGCGATTGATTGGATTATATCGAGAGGGAGCTTTAGGCAGCCCCGCGATCATAGCGGTTTGTGCCAGCGTTAATTGGTCTAGTTTTTTACCATAATAAATTTCAGCCGCAGAACCGACCCCATAAGCGCGTTTGCCTAGGAATATTTTATTGAGATAAAGCTCTAAAATCTCTGATTTACTCAGTTCCTTTTCTATTTTAATCGCTAGATATATTTCTTTGATCTTACGATCCAAGGTTCGTTCAGGGGTTAAAAAGAAGTTACGTGCTAATTGCATTGTAATGGTACTTGCACCTTGGCTCACTTTTCTATTTTTAAAGGCAGTGACAATCGCACGCGCCATTCCTCGAATATCAACCCCTTTATGCTCATAAAAACGGGCATCTTCAATGGCAACAAAGGCATTAATCATTCGTTGAGGCACTTCTTCTATATTGATAGGACGACGACGAAAGCGCCCAAATTCAGCAATTAATTTATCTTCTTTGCTATAAACCCTTATCGGTAATTGTAATTGTGCCGTGCGAAGCTCTGTTACTGAAGGTAATTTAGGGGTGTAGTAAAAATAAGAACCTGCAATGGCAACAATGCCTAAAGCTAGGAGGATAATTAACGGAGCAAATATCCGCTTAAAGATTGTCATAAGAAAATATAGCATAACTTTTTGTTTTTATTCAAATTTCAAGATGGCTTATTAGGATAGCCATGAAACACCGTCCGTCATACGGTATAGGGAATAGCACTGCAGAGGGTAGACTATTTAGACACTGATCGCTAGTATTACTCTAACGATGATATTTATTTAATCTAAATCATAAATAATAATAATAACAAGGAGGGATTTATTCAATGTTTTCCTTTGGTAGAAAAAAAGGCAATCTTCTCGGTATCGATATTAGCTCCTCCGCAGTAAAGCTCATTGAACTTTCTCGAAAAGGAGATGAGTATCGAGTCGATAGCTATTCCGTTGCTTCTCTTCCTGAGGGAGCGGCTTTTGAGCGTGATATTATTGAAGCTGATCCTGTGGGGGAAGCCATTCGTAAAGTGCTTAAAAATAGCCGAACAAAAAGCCGTCACTGTGCATTGGGTATCCCTTCCTCAATGGCGATTAATAAAATTATTACAATGCCTGATACCATTCCAGCAGGTGAAATGGAAGCACAGATTGCCTTAGAAGCAGAGCAATATATCCCCTACCCGATGGATGAAGTGAATTTTGATTTTGAAATTCTAGGCCCGTCTAAAGAAGTGCCGAATATGGTTGATGTTCTATTGGGTGCAACAAGAACAGAAAATGTTGAGGTACGTTTAGCAGCAGCAGAAATGGCTGGCTTAACGGTTGATATTGTTGATTTAGAATCGCATGCAGTCGAGCTTTTATTTAGTCAACTCGTTCATGATATTGACGAATATAATACCGTTGCCGTGGTCGATTTTGGTGCCTCGATGACAGGTATTAATGTGTTTGAAAAAGGACGGGTTACTTTCTCGCGTGAACAAGTCTTTGGTGGAAAACAATTAACTGAAGAAATTATGCAACGCTATGGATTACCTTATTCTGAGGCAGGGCTAGCAAAGAAAAATGGCAATTTACCTGAAGGCTTTATTCCTGAAGTATTAGACCCCTTTAGAGAAAATATGGTACGCCAAGTACAACGTTTTTTACAGTTTTATCACGCCTCAACACAGCAAGGAAAGGTTGAAAAACTTTTATTATCAGGTGGTTGTGCCAGTATTCCTGGTATTGATGAACAAATTCAAGCAGCCACCGATATTCCCACTTCTTTAGCAAATCCTTTTTCGAAGATGGTATTAAACTCTAAAGTTAATCCTGCTCGGTTTACCAGTGATATACCTGCAATGCTCGTTTCAACAGGTCTTGCATTGCGAGGGTTAGTGTAATGGCGGGATTAAATCTCCTTCCGTGGAGAGAAGAGGCACGCAAGAAAAGCCAGCAATATTTTATTATGATGGTTGCAGCAGCTGTTGCAGTCGGTGCAATAGGCGTGTTTGCTACCTATAGCTATTATAATGGTGAAATAGATTATCAGAATAAACGCAATGTTTATATTAAAGCCGAAACTAAGCGCTTGGAAAAAACAATCAGAGAAATAAAAAAGCTAGATGCAACCAAAAAAGCATTAATGGAACGTATTACAGTCATTGAAAGCTTGCAACTTGAACGTCCAGGAATTGTTCATTTATTTGATGAAATGGTAAATGCACTTCCTAAAGGCTTGTTTTTAACGCAATTAGAGCAAAGTTCTGGAAAGGTTAAAATTGAAGGCAAGGCAGAATCAAATACCCGTGTCTCTAGCTATATGAAACGTCTTGATTCCTCTCCTTGGTTAAAGTCATCGGATCTTAATAAAATTAGTATCGATAATACAAAAGATAAAAACCGTTTACGCCGTTTTAAACTCAATGTCACTCAGATAATCAAAATGGCCGCTGACGATAAAAAAGAAGGTGCTTCTTATGGCAATTGATCTGCAAGAATTTAATGAATTAATGGAAGATCCAAGTAACGTCTCTCTTCCCGTTAAAATAATTGCTATTTTAATTGTGTTAGGGGCTGTGCTTTTTTTAGGGTATAAACTACTGATTATTGATCAAATGGATCAATTAGAAAGAGTGCAAGCCGAAGAGCTAAATTTAAAAGTGATTTATGAAAAAAAGCAAGCAAGAGCGAATCAGTTGCCCGCTTTTAAAGCACAACTGAGTGAAATGCAAGAATCCTTTGGCTCTCTTATTAAACAGCTTCCTAGCAATACTGAAATTCCAGGATTAATCTTAGATATATCAGAAAAAGGTCTTTCAAATGGATTAGAAATTGATTTGTTTGAACCAAAAGCAGAAATTCAAAAAGAATTTTACGCTGAAAAACCGATCAAAATAAAAGCGAAGGGTCGCTATGATGAGTTAGCCTCTTTTGTTAGTGATTTATCTGCTTTGCCAAGAATTGTTACTATTGATAATATTCGTCTTACCCCAGAAAAACAAAATAAAGCAAAAAATAAGCACAAAAAAATAGCACCAAGAATAATAATGGAGGCGACCATTCAAACCTATCGCTATATGGAAGAAGGTGCGGATGATGAGGGCGATGTATAATGAAATTCAATCGAATAATTAAAATTCCAAAAGAACGATCAGACTTATACTTTTTGAGATTAAAGCGACCTTCAGTAGCAACAAGTTTATTTTTGATGGCAATAACACTCTCTGCTTGTAATCAAAGTATGGAGGATCTTGATAGCTACTTTGCCGAACAAAGAGCCAAACCTGCCAAACCGATTGAGCCTATTCCTGAAATTAAACCTTATTTACGTTATGCCTATCCAAAACATGAAAAAGATCCTTTTGATATATCAATGTTAATCCCTGATAGTGCGCCTAAAGTAATGGATAATGGTATTAAATTAGATACTACTCGGGTAAAAGAATTTCTTGAAAGTTTTCCTTTAGATGGACTGAGTATGGTTGGAACAGTCAATAAAGAAAACACGCTATGGGCCTTGATAAAAACACCCAATGGCGGCGTTCAGAGTATCAAAAAAGATAATTACTTAGGGCAAAACTATGGTCGGGTGCTCTCTATCTCTGAAACTGAAATAGCGATTCGAGAAGTTGTCCCTAATGGAAGTGGTGGTTATAAAGAACGAGAAACATTGATTACTTTAAAAGACTGATTAATTAGAATAATTAATACAAAAATCTATCAATAGTCATACCATTTGGCTAAATTTTAGCCCGACGGGGTTTGTAACCCCGTTGAAACGTTTTAAAAAAATATTTAAGCACCAAAAATAAATAATTCAAAAAATAAAATAAAAATAATTGTGTCAATAGTAGGTCTTAAAATGAAAACATTTAAATACGCTTTGTTTGCGTTAGCACTGCCCGTTTTTATGTTGGCAGGTGAAAGCTGTCAAGCAACGAGTAATTTACAAACGGTAACTACCACTCAACAAGGCGCTGATAGTGCTTTGTTACGGCTCCATTTTGATGGTGCAGCAGTTTCTCCTACAAGCTTTATGATGAAGGCTCCACAGATGTTAGTGTTAGATTTTCCTGACACTCTGTCGGCATCGAGTTTGCACTCTAAAATTATCCAATCAAGATTGATTAAAAGTGTTAAATTCGCACAGGCTTCAGGAAAGCTTCGTGTCATGATTGCGTTAAAGCAAAACAAAGAATATAGCACCAAAATTACAGGTAATGATGTTGTTATTATGTTTTCAGACCAAAAAACAGCAAGCGCTAAGCGGGCTATTACTCCTCTTAGAACACAAATAGTTGAGCCTTCAATAGCACCACAATATAACGATCCAAATAGAACGGTCAGACCACTAATTCAACAAAAATCAGTCAGAAATCAAGCAATGGCGCATAATACGATGGTACGTTCGCAACCAAAAGCAACACCTTATTATTATGAAGCCTCGAAAATTACACCTGTGCAACCCGTTTATCAACCCAAAGCAGTAATCCCAAATACACTCGGTAGAATAGATTTTCGTCGTGAAAATAATGGTGATGGACGTGTGATTATTCCATTGCCAAATGCCAATATTGAAGCTGAAATCAATAAAAAAGGGAATAAAGTTTCAATACTGCTTAAAAATATCCGTGTCGATCAAGCCAAACGTCGCCTCAGTGTAATGGATTTTTCAACGCCAGCCTCTTTTATTGATATTACCCGTCGTGGTGCGAATGTGGGGATTGATATTAGCGCAATAACCTCTTTTGAGTTTGAAAGCCGACGCGAAGGAAGACGTTTGATTGTACTTATAAAAAAGATTAAACGCGCTAAAAAGAAACTGTCAGCGCTTAAAAATAGCTTAAAACCAAAAAAGAAAGTCTATAAAGGTAAAAAATTATCCTTAAATTTCCAAGATATTGAAATACGTTCAGTCTTGCAATTATTAGCTGATTTTACTGATAAAAATATTGTGGTCAGCGACAGTGTAAAAGGCAATATAACCCTGCGTCTAAAAAATGTTCCTTGGGATCAAGCCTTAGATATTGTTTTAGAATCCAAGGCACTCGGTATGCGTAATAACGGTAATGTTATCTGGGTAGCCCCTGCAAGCGAACTTGCCGCTAAAGCACAACAAGAACTGCAATCACTTAAAAGAATCAAAGAATTAGAACCCTTAGTGACAGAATACATTCCAGTAAACTATGCACGAGCTGAAGATCTGATTGAGCTGGTTAAATCCTCCAAAAGTGATAAAGAAGGCACTTTACTATCTAATAGAGGCAATATATCGGTTGATGCACGAACTAACACGCTTTTAGTTCAAGACACGGTCGCAAATATTGATGCCATTCGAGAAATGGTAAAAAGTCTTGATGTACCAATCCGCCAAGTCTCCATTGAAGCTCGCATTGTGATAGCTAATGATGAATTTAGTAAAGACCTAGGCTCACGTTTCGGTATTACTCAATTAGCCCCCTTTGGTCGTCGAGGAATGCTTTCAACCTCAGGA
>JALVEA010000438.1 GCA_027008665.1 Thiotrichaceae bacterium
GTTTTAACATTTTTAAGGCGCATTCCTGTTACGCCCGCATTATCACCTAATACTTCTTCCAAGACATTATCCCACATAATGGTAATATTGCCGTTTTGAGCTTTTTCTTTGATTTTATCACGTAGAATTTTTTCTGAACGTAACTCATCACGACGATGAACTAAAAATACCTCATCGGCAATATTAGATAAATAAAGTGCCTCTTCAACTGCTGTATTTCCACCACCAATAACGGCAACTTTTTGATTACGATAGAAAAAACCATCGCAGGTAGCACAGGCAGAAACACCGCGACCCTTAAAGGCTTCTTCGGATTCAAGCCCAAGATACATAGCCGTTGCACCCGTGGCTATAATCAGCGCATCACAACTATAGTTACCGCTATCGCCTGTCAATTTAAAAGGGCGTGAACTAAAATCAACGCTATTGATATGATCGACAATAATTTCTGTATCAAAACGCTCCGCGTGTTGTTTCATTCGTGCCATTAAATCTGGGCCTTGCACTCCTTCATTATCACCTGGCCAGTTATCAACATCAGTCGTTGTCATTAACTGCCCACCTTGTTCCATACCTGTTACCATAACAGGGGTTAGATTAGCTCGTGCGGCATAAACAGCCGCAGTATAGCCTGCCGGTCCTGAACCTATAATCAATAATCGGCAATGTTTGGTATTGTTAGCGTTACTCATAAAGTTCTCCAAAATTTTGTTATGTTGTTGTTATGTAGAAATAATGGGGGCTATGCTAAGGAATGAAAGCTTTAAGGTAAAGCTTCAAATTAAAGGAATTTATTATTTTTGTTACTGATATAGGTTCTTTTTTATTCCAATTACCTTTATAATCAAGAAGATCTCGCTGATATGTAATCTAATGTATAGGGTATTTCATTCCAATCAATGAAATATATCTTGACCGTGCATTAGCATACCAAGCGGTTTATAAAACTTAGATTACTGAAATATCTAAGGATTTAAAATCCTAGAAATTTAATCTTTGTTTATTTATTATAGAACTGTATTATAAGTTTTGCTCTAATTGCATGGGGAAGTTGTCCCGTATCATCTGCAATGCCACGTAATATACAATCTGTCTGGGACGATAGTAATGACTACAATTGTTGAAAATCAGGGGAATGATTTTGGCTGAAAAAATAGATTTAAACGATAAAAAACGACTAAGTTTGCAACAGACGAGTGTTTTGTTTTTCTCGTGTGTGGCAGCGATTGTTTTGCTAGCTCTATTAACTTACCATCCTAATGATCCAGGGTTATTTGTTCATGATAAGAATGCGGGTGTGCAAAATAAAGCAGGCTCAGCGGGTGCTTTTCTTGCTGATATACTGGTAGGTTTTTTTGGCTACCTCTCCTATATCGTTCCTCTTGCTTTTTTGGTATTAGGTTTTTCCTTAGCACGTAAGTCTGCTATTGATTTGAAAGGGATTAATCTATGGTTGGCTCTATTGGGGGTTTTTCTTGCTTTATTATCAGGCTGTGGTCTAGCAACCCTCCTATGGCCTGAAAGTGAGATGATTTACAAAGCAGGCGGTTTATTGGGTCTTGCGGTTGCCAAAATATTTACCTTTATGCTGGGGCATTTTGGTGCAATTTTATTATTGTTTGGAGGCTTTTTTGCAGGAATCACTTTAATTGCTGACATCTCTTGGGTGAAAATTATTGATTATGTAGGAGATAAAGTTTTAGATGCCTTTGATTATTT
>JALVEA010000439.1 GCA_027008665.1 Thiotrichaceae bacterium
CAAAAAAGATAAAGAAAAAAACACAAGTAAAAACAAAGGTGCATCATATTGCTAAAGTTTTAAAAAAATGGACGAAAAAACGGGTTATAAAAAGAAAAACTAAAAAGAAAAAAATTAAAAAGAGTTCGAAAAAAGTAATAATAAAAAAGAATACAAAACGGATTATAAAGAAAAAAAGTATTCATCCTACAACTAAAAAAGTGTTAACCGAAAGAAAAATAGTTAAAAGAAAGGTAAAGAGAAATATAAAACCAGCTAAGCACTATGCAATAAGGAAATTAAAGCCTATAAAACAAGGTGTTATTATAAGAAAACCACCTGTTCCTTATCGTAAAAATTTACATCGTAAAGTTTTGAAAAAAAAGCATACCATCGTAGCTAAAAGACCACTAAAGGTTTATCCTAAATCTTATAATAAAGCAAGAAGAAAGCCTGTTGCCAAAAAACAAGTAAGAACAAGGTCGATAAAAACGAATATAAGAGTGAATAAAAAGCATATAGTAGTAAAAAGAAAGATAAATAATCGACCTCGCAATTCATCAGTGCGCCAATACCCTAAGAAAGTATATTCAAGAAAAGTAAATCCTAAAAAAATTACTTCCCAAAATATACGACATTCAAATCAGTCGCATAAAATACGTCAGCAGAGATCATCAATATCTCACCCCCCTAAAAAAGTACATTCAAGACAAGTAAATACCCAAAAAACGGTTTCCAAAAATACGCAGCAACTAAATCAGCAATATAAAGTACGTTTACAGCAGATTATTGTTTCTAAAAAGAGTTATCCGCGACGTGCAAGAAGGCATGGACAACAAGGGAAAGTCACACTTTCCTTCTCTGTTTCACACAGCGGAACAATTACTGATATCCGTGTATTAAAAAGTTCGGGTATCCCCGTATTGGATAAGGCGAGTATTCAAGCGATCCAAAAATCATCAAAAATACTTCGGTTTTTTCCTAAAATGCCTAAAAAATCAATGAAGCTTAGTATTACATTAAATTATATTTTAAATTCTTAATAGTCTTAAAAAATAATTATATTAATCATTTATATAGAAGTAAAAAATTAATTAACTCAGAGGTTGTTATGCGAAAAAAAATATTATTTATCTCTATTCTTTATAGTATGAACTTGTCAGCTACGGAATTGGAAAAACTAGATGATGTGGTTGTGACGGCAACACGTTCGCAAGTGAGTACAAATGATGCACCCGGTAGTATTACGGTGATTAATAGAAA
Organism: Thiotrichaceae bacterium; assembly: GCA_027008665.1. Lineage (GTDB taxonomy): Bacteria > Pseudomonadota > Gammaproteobacteria > Thiotrichales > Thiotrichaceae > JAGLBW01. The sequence continues at coordinate 1,243 of JALVEA010000439.1, forward strand.
AGAGATTGAGCAAAAGGGAAGCAGTAATTTACTTGATATTATTCGTTCAACCCCGGGGGTAAGTATTCGTGGAGTCGGCTCTGGTGGGCGAAAATCCATTAGTTTGCGAGGACTAGAAAGCAAACACGTCTTGATTTTAATTGATGGTAAACATATCCCTTCTAGCAATGACATTATCGGACCAAATACCGATTATCAATATGATTGGATTCCTATCAGTCGTATTGAACGTGTTGAGGTGGTTAGAGGTCCTATGTCGGTTTTATATGGTGCGGATGCTTTAGGGGGCGTTATTAATATTATTACCCAAAAACCGAGCAAAAAGATTCAAGGCAGTGTGAAATACGGTCACTATTTTTCTAATGGTGATTCATCAAATGATGGCGATGGCTACAATACTAACGCTAATATCAATGGTCATCTTCATAATAAGATAGGTTTTAATCTTGATGTTCGAAAATCAAAACGTGACCCA
>JALVEA010000440.1 GCA_027008665.1 Thiotrichaceae bacterium
TTACTGGAGTTTCAATCCAGACCTGATGCGTCGATGCCATCGCGCTAGTGTGTGTAGTGGTTAAATATTTTCAAACAAAATATTAAGTTTGCTGGATGGCTAATAAGTCGCATCGTACCAAGTACGAGGAATAAATTCCCAGTTCTGCGTTCCCAAATAAATTTAGGAACGAGTGTGGTTCGCACAAGCTAAAGCTTGGATTCCTGTGGAAATTTAATTAGGGTTTAAAACTAAACGAATCTGTGTTGCTTGTAATATTTTCCGCTCTATCCCTAAACGTAATATTGCCGTATCGGAGATAATTTTAAGTTGTTTTTTAGCGCGTGTGATGCCGGTATAGATTAATTGTTTGCTTAAAATGGGGGTGTCTTCGGTTGGTAGAATCATTAAAACCCGTTCGAATTCGGAGCCTTGGCTTTTGTGAATGGTCATTACCCATGCGGTTTCATGTTGAGGTAGTCGTACAGGGGAGAAGGCTTTTAGGCCCTCATTGGTTTGAAACCATACTTTTGCTTCTCCTTTATTATCGAGTAGGGTAATGCCTATATCACCGTTAAATAGTCCTATGCGATAACTGTTTTCAGTAATCATAATGGGGCGGCCGTGATACCAACGTTTCCCTGTATATAGTTGTTTTTGTTGTGAGAATTGTTTTTCTAATTGAGTATTTAAATAGGTACTGCCATTGAGTCCTTTGCGTAGTGCGCTCAAAATGCGAAAGTGATTAAATGCTGTGAATAACTCATCAACTGATGCTTCTGATTTTAAGGTTTGGAGATAGTGTTGCCACGGGGCAAGGAGTTGCTTGATAGTGAATTTTGTTGGGAGCAATAAGCCTACATCGGGAAATTTTTTATTCTTTAAAATTGCCAGTGCTTCTGTTGTATTGCCTTGATTGACTGCGGTGGATAATTTACCAATGCCACTGCTATTATCAAAACGCCAGCTTTTAAGTAGACAGATAATATGATTATCAATAGGGGCGGATTGATCTTTGATAATTAGCTGATTTTTTTCTAAATGAGGTTGAGTTGTTTTTTGCAGATAATCAACCCTATTTGCATCGTATTGATTATTGGTTAAAGCACATAGGTCGGTAAAAACTGAACCCGTTTCCACTGAGGAAAGTTGGTCTTTATCGCCTAATAGAATAATTTTTGCTTGTTTTGGAATGGCTTCAAATAATTTAGTCATTAATGCCAGATCAATCATCGAGGCTTCATCAATAATCACAATATCGCTTGCAAGAGGATTTTGTTTATTAAAACGAAACTCAATACTATTGGGAATATAGCTTAATAAACGGTGCAAGGTAGTGGCATCTTGTGATAATTGTTCTTTAATCTCGGCATTAAATTTATCCCCTTCACGTTGAATAGACTCACGTATTGATTCACTCATTCGCATTGCTGCCTTGCCCGTAGGAGCTGCTAGTGAAATACGCAATGCTTGTTGTGGTTTAGTGAGTTGATGTTGTTCAATCAGCAAGGCTAAAATGCGGGTAATTGTGCTTGTTTTACCCGTCCCAGGACCACCAGAGATAATAAGAAAAGGGGATACTAAGGCTAAAGCTGCTGCTGCTTGTTGCCAATTAAGTTCTTTGGCATTGCTATTGTCTTGTGAAAAATAATACTCAAGACGTTCTTTAATCCACTTTTCTTTTTTTGTGTTTTCAAAGGATAAGCGTGAATTGATTTGCTCAGCTAAACGTT
>JALVEA010000441.1 GCA_027008665.1 Thiotrichaceae bacterium
TGACCCTGTAATAGCAGAAACCAACAACACCATGCCCAACATCCAATAACGAACATGACGCGAAAAGCGTGTTCCACCACGTAAACCTAATTGAGTACGCAACCAAAAGGCAGCATCAGTGACGATATTGACGGGACAGACCCACGAACAAAATACACGCCCGCCGACCAACAAATAAAACACGAAAATAATCACCGCACCAATAATGGCTTCTTTTGCAATACCGATAAAACCCGATGCAATCATTTGTAGAAACAGCAGCGGATCCGTCATTGGAATGGTATTCATAAATTTGCTAGAGGATAAATTCCCTTTGATAATCCAACCCAAAGCACAGTCAGATTCTGGACTGATCCATTTGCAGATTGGAATCATCATAAACAAAGCTAATATAGTAAATTGACTGGTTCGGCGTAAAATTAGCCATTTGTAAGCTTGCCACCAGCCTTTTTTCTCGATTGCTTCTTTGCCGATTTCAAGATTAGCCATTACTTAGCCTCCTGAATCCCACTATTTAGTGTATCCAACGGATTGTTGCTATCTGGCATCTCTTTAATAGACTTTTCTGTCGGTGCAACAATAGGGTTACCACCCTCATCAACAATTAAACCCTCACCTTCATAGTCATATCGCACACCTTCAGGTAGGTTATATTTATGTTTGTCTTCAGTTTTAATTAAACTACCACCCGCTTTCTTTTCTTCATCCCACCCTAAGCGATAGTGTTTAGCAAAATCCGCTTTAGCCAAATGGGTTGGCAAAACCTTAATCGCTGATTCATTTTCTAAAATACAAGCTTTTTCACATAAACCACAGCCAGTACAAGCCTCTGAATGGACAACGGGGATAAACAGGGCGTGTTTACCTGAGCGTTCATTGTGTTTGTAATCCAGCGTAATTGCATCACCACGAACAGGGCAAATATTGAAACAAACCTCACAGCGTAAACCTAAAAAGGCAATACAGGTTTCTTGATCAATAACAACCGCCGTCCCCATTTTGGCTTTATTAATATCAGTAAGATTGTGATCCAAAGCGCCTGTTGGGCAATTTGGAATACAAGGAATGTCCTCACACATTTCACAAGGACCAGTACGAGCAATAAAGTAGGGTGTCCCTGTTGGGACTTCATCGCCAATTTCAGCTAGCTTTAAGATGTCGTAAGGACAATCTCTGACGCAAATTCCACAACGAGTACAAGCAGATAAAAACTCTTTTTCCGATAAGGCACCTGGTGGGCGTATTGCCAAGGGCTTTATTGCATTGGCTGATTTTGAATAAACACCAATACCCAAACCTAATAGTCCCACACCGCAGGCAGTTCCTGCCATATCGGCTAAAAAACGGCGACGTGAGATCGCATTGCTTTTCTTTTGAGGCTGTTTGGATTGAGAATTAGACATTATTAATTGTAATACTCAGTATTAAAATTCAACTATATGGCTTGAACAGAGCAAGCCATATATCCATCATAAAAACAAAAAAGTGTTAAACTTTTTCGATCTTACAGGCGCACTTCTTATAATCCGTCTCTTTTGAAAGCGGATCAGTTTGGTCAAGCGTTAATTTATTAATCAAACGAGAAGCATCAAACCAAGGGACAAAGACTAGCCCCTCTGGAGGACGGTTACGTCCACGCGTACTCACTTTAGTAATGATTTCACCACGGCGTGAAGAAACTTTAACCTTAGCACCGTCA
>JALVEA010000442.1 GCA_027008665.1 Thiotrichaceae bacterium
GGTGCTAATGTACTCAATGTTGAGGAGGTTGCACAACACGTCGCTAATATTAAGCGGGTTTCGAATTTACCGATTGGAGTGGGTTTTGGAATTAAAACTGCAACCGATGCTGCTGCCGTCGCTAAGGTTTCCGATGCGGTGATTGTCGGTAGTGCAATTGTAAAAATTATTGAAAAGAATAAGGATAATGCAGATATCATTTTAAATGATATTGGCAATTTACTGCAAGGAATGCGTGATGCAATGGATGCCTAATGATACAAAATTTTATGAAGGTAAATAATAATGAGCTGGTTTGAAAACTTAATTCCCTCACGCATTCGTACTGATAAAACAACAGAAAAAAAACGGGTTCCTGAAGGATTATGGCATACCTGTTCTTCTTGTAATACGGTTTTATACCGTGCCGATTTAGAGCGTAATAAAGAAGTCTGCCCTAAATGCGATCATCATAAACGTATCAGCGCTCGTCAACGCATTGACTTTTTTCTTGATCAAGCAGAGCGCAAAGAAATTGCCGCAAATTTAAAACCGATTGATATTTTAAAATTCAAAGACACTAAAAAATATAAAGATCGTTTGATTGCCGTACAAAAATCTACTAAAGAATTAGATGCCTTGGTGGTAATGAAGGGTCAAGTGCATGGCTTTAAACTAGTAGTTGCTGCTTTTGATTTTCGCTTTATGGGTGGCTCTATGGGGTCGGTCGTTGGTGAAAAATTTGTGCGAGGCGTTAATGTTTGTTTAAAAGAAAAGATTCCTTTTATTGTTTTCTCTGCCAGTGGTGGCGCTAGAATGCAGGAAGCTTTATTTTCTTTAATGCAAATGGCAAAAACCAGTGCCGCTTTAACCAAACTTTCTGATGCAGGTATCCCTTTTATTTCTATTTTAACCGACCCCACGATGGGCGGTGTTTCTGCTAGTTTTGCCATGTTAGGTGATGTACAAATCGCCGAGCCACGGGCATTAATTGGTTTTGCAGGTCCAAGAGTGATTGAACAAACAGTGCGTGAAACCTTACCTGAGGGTTTTCAACGCAGTGAGTTTTTATTAGAAAAAGGGGCGATTGATATGATTGTTAGTCGCAATGATATGCGCTGTTCTGTGATTGACCTTCTGTGTATGCTGACACATAAACCACGCCCTGAAGGGATTGAAGAGGAATTACAACAATTAGCAAAGTTCCAAGAAAGAAGTCCTGAAGAAATTAATAAAGAATTTGAGGATGCTGATAAGATCAACAAAACAAGAATAGCTAAAAAAAATGCCTAGTACGCAGTCACTCTCCTTATTTGAATGGCTTGAGTGGCAACAACAATTACATTTATCCTCCATTGATTTGGGGCTTGATCGTATTCGCCTTGTTGCAGAAAATCTTGAGTTATTAAGCTTGCCTTTCCCTGTTATTACTGTCGCTGGCACTAATGGCAAAGGTTCTAGCACTGCTATGTTACAGTCTATCTATCAGCAAGCAGGTTATAAAACAGGCGTTTATACCTCTCCCCATTTATTACGTTATAACGAACGCATTAGTATTAATGCAATCTCGGCTAGTGACTCGCATATCTGCACTGCCTTTGAGGCAATTGATCAAGCACGCGGAGAAATTAGCTTAACCTATTTTGAATTTGCGACACTAGCAGCCGTTTGGTTATTTGTTAAAGAAAAGGTTGATCTTGCTATTTTGGAAGTAGGCTT
>JALVEA010000443.1 GCA_027008665.1 Thiotrichaceae bacterium
AAAAAATAAGTCCTACCAAGAACATAATTACGACGACAATTAGACATCAATAAAATATATTGATTAATGACCTTTGTTGATCTTGAATAAATGACGATATGCTGTTAGCTGGCGATGCGCGGATAGATTAGTGTTGAATTTTAGCTTTGTGCAATGCGCATCTTAGCCGACCTACCGCGCTATCTTAAATCTCACGACTCAAGCCCCTCTGTCTTTAGCTGAGGGGTAGTTGACTTGGCTTCTTTCTTTTTTAGTGTTGAGAATCCTAGTAATTCCCATGTTTGCATTCCTCCTCGGAAATATTTTATTTTCTCAACGGGATAGCCAAATTTGACTAAAGTTTTAATGCTTGCTGGGGATTGTCCGCACCACATGCCGTTGCAAAATATGACTAAGGTTTTTGCTTTAGAGTAATCAAGTGTTGATCCTGCTTTACCTTCTACAATCGCCTCGTCAACATCGTCTGCATCCATGTCTTTAGCTAATTTAACTGCAAAGTTGTTACTGAGAATTTTAATGATTCCTTCTGTGGTTGCGCCTTTAGCGGGTACTAGTTTTGTCCAAGGTATATTGATGGCCCCTGGAATTGTACCTCGTACTAGCCATTCAGGAGTACGTGAATCAACTAAAGCAATGGAGGCATCGCCTTCACTTATTTTTTTAATATAATTAACTACTTCTACTTCACCAATGGTTTCTACACCCTTGATAAGATGCATCGGTTGAATACAAAAAGGAGGGCAGGCGCGCGATGTTTTAGCAAATGCTGGATTGATTAGATTATCATTATCTTGATTGCGTTTAACTTCAATCTCCTTACCATCTACTTTAATGGTGACACTCATCAAATCAGGAGTAATACCAACGGGTTTTCTTTCATCAGCAAGTGCGAAATGACTGCTAATCATTAAGATGATACTGAAAACTAATAAGGAAAAATTTTGTTTATTTTTCATTTGATGCTCCTAGTGGTCTATTTATGGTCATTTGATTATTGCAGATGCCTATAAATAGCGCATCAAATTTATTTATTCCACTAATACTTGCATAGTCTCATGGAATCGGAATAAATTGTTTAATCGGCTTAGCAACTTGATGGACAGAGTAAGAGATATTTTCAACGGAGTGATTAATTTGTGAGAAATTTTGATTAATTGTTGATGAGTGAAGACTGATAACATGAGTTTGTGAACTAAGTATTTTGGTTTGTTGTTTTAGTTGTTGCATATAAAGACTCATTTTCTGAGTTGCTTGGGTCATCTTATTAATAGAACCGCTAATTCTTTGTAAATACTCAACATTAGTGCCCATATTTTTGATCGATGAGGTAATATCATCCATTGTATGGCGTAATTCAACCACTTGTTTATTAATCGTAGCCATACTGTTTAAAGAATGGGTAATGGCTTTATTAAAAAAAATAAAATTGAACAAAAGTAAAGCAACCAGTATTGCGCCAAGAGCTGTAAAGATATAAATAACACGGTTAGTTACTTTAATACTCTTTTTTGCCAATTCTTCATGAATCTTTGAATTTTGGGCGACTTCATCCATATTTTGATATAAATCTTCAAGTTGTTGTCGGCTCAGATTCATTTTTATTTACCTAAAAAAACCAAAAGGATTGATACTGTTAAAGCGTTTAATGGGTTTGACTCCATCGGCAATATCCCCTGTGACTTGTTGTAATACTTGCTTTAAGACCAAGGTATTTTGCCCTATTCCCCCTAAGGTGTTTTGTAATGCATCAATTTCAGTGGTAACAACCCTAATATTTTGGGTAATAGCAGAAAAGCTTTGCGTCATATTGAAGATATTATTTTCAATCCCTGATACGGATACATCAATCCCCGGTAATTCATTCATATAGGTTTCAAAGGTCATCATTGCTATTTCAATATCATCCATGCTGTATTGCACTTCAGTTGCTTGTTTGGAGATGGTGTCAAGGCTATTACTGAGCGTATTGACTTGATTAGTCAGAATAAAAACCAGATAAAGAATAAAAAATAATGCTGCCACCAGTCCTATCATAACGGCACGAATAAGAGTACGTACACGCGATGCAACACGGCGTTGAGTACGGCTTTGTTGAAACATCGCCCGTTTGAGATTAAGTAATGAGACTTGAAAAAGCTCTTCATTACTCATTTTCTTCATACTGCTATTACTCATTGTGTTACCCATAGTCTTAATTCATCCTAAGAAGAGCCTAAATAAGAAGGTAAGTATTTACATAATGCATTAAAACTCATATCACAAATACTGGCAGGATGGTCAGAATCGACAGGCTTCCAACCTGATTTTATATGTTTAGATTTTAAATATTCACGCGCTATGCGAAAACTTTCAAAACCGCTACCTGAAATATCGCCTTCTCCTACTTCATCATAGACAAAAAAATAGGCAAATTGCTTTTTAGGGTCAATTTGATTCAGTTGTTGTCGTAAAGCGCTGTTATTTTTTTGCAGTGTTGTAAAATGATGCCAATCTTTACTACCTGCAATATCTTGTGCATGAAAGACAATGCCTTGCCGATCATCAATCTGCGCAAAGAGCTGTCCATAGTTTAATGGAAAAATCCGCTTACCACCTGCGGCACCATCGGTTGCTTGCATGGCGGCATTGCTAAAAATTTTATCCGTATCCAAGACTATTAATTTGTCGTCTTTCGCAATAATAAAGACAGGTGATAGCTCACTTTGGTGTTCAATGGGGATTTCTAATTGATAGGTTTTACTATTGTCATGAATAAGACTGACCACCGCTAAAATAATCAGGATACCAACGGAGTTAGAGACAATATCAGTGAGCGAATCAACATTAATATACTGCTTCATTGCCTCTCCTGTTGTTGAGTCTCAATCACGGGTGTGCCGTTAATATTGAGTGTCCAGTTAGCATCAAGCGGTTCTAAACCGACACTAATGCTGCTAGCATCTTGAGAACGTGCCATTACGTCTCGAACTTTATGGTATGCCTTACCGCCATCTGGGTAGATGCCGAATAAAATAAATTCTTCGTAGAGAAAGTTATGCTTTAAGGCTTCTTCATTGATAAAGCGAATTTCTTTTAATAACTCAGAAATTTTATCAATATCAGGCTCTATGGCAAAATCGTCTATTAATCCCTTATAGGCTTTAATATCAGCAATAAATTGTTTGCGTTGTACGATAATACTGGCAATTTCATCACGCACATTAGCATCATCAATGACCTGTTGTAAATCTTCAAGGCGTGCGATAGGAGGGACAATAATAATTCCCTCTGGTAAGCTAAATATTTGAAAAGCAACTTTATAACCTTGCTCTAATTGTGTTGACATTTCTATTTTTTGTGGCGTATGAATGCTACTTAGAATATTAATAAAGGAAAGCACTCCCATTACCGACAAAAAGATACTTAAAAAAGGAAATAAGCTAATTTCCAATTTTTTTTCAGGCAAATAACGTGCGTATCGACGGGCTTTAGTTGCCATTGTTCTGATCTATTTTATCGGCGAAGGTGGTTTCATAAAGGTCTTCCATTGTTTCTTGAAGTGCGCCAATTTGAGTGCTTAATAGCTTAATTTCATCAGCCACCGACTGTACTGAGGCATCTGTGGAGCTTGTTTGAATAATAGCTCCCTCCGTATCTCGCATAACAGTGGCTTGTTTTGATACAAATAAGGGCTTTATATCATGAAACCACATTTCATCCAGATGGATAAGATAAGCTTCTTCTTGTTTTTCCATCCAGAGCATCATCATCATTAGTGGTACACTTAATAATAAGGCCAATAAAGTAGTGTCAAATGCAGTTGCTAATGAGTTAGTGACTAAGGGTAAGCTTTCTTTTAGCATCGCAGAGACATCTGTGACTGAATTTGTCGCCGTCATGGCATCAGAGAAATGTGAAATACCGTTACTAATACCCCAAACCGTTCCAATAAAACCAACAATAGGAATAGCCCATATCATAAAATGCGATAAAGCATAAGAACCACGCAAAAACTCACGTTCTTTAATACCAAAGGCTTCATCAATATCTTCGGTACTACCTGTATGTTTTAAATACAAATTAGAACGTGCTAACAATAAATTATCCTCAGGAATATGAGTTTGCTCACTGTGCTGTTGAATCTTTTGAAGTGAAATATCAGTCTTATTATCAATATAAAATTGAGAGAGTTGCTGTGTATATTGTTTTTCTTTTCCCAGTTTTTTACTTTTTAACCATAGATGAAAAAAACTAGCGGCAAAGAACCAGAGAATAATGGGTGAAATCCAATTGCCAAAAAATATCTTTAAAGCACGTCCTATATCGGATGCGCCGACTATAAAAAAGAGTATCAGCGCAGGTATTAAGACCAGCAACGCCATCAGCATCATAGGTTGTTTAAAGGATTGTTCTATAGGGTATAAACTGGATTCTAGTTGGTTTTGTTGTTTCATAGAGTACCGAATGGTATTGGTTATTTTATATTTGTGCGGTATTTTCAAAACGAATCATTTTAATCTGCCAATCATTGTGATTGCAATCAAGAATTAGACAGGATGGACCACCATGATTACGTATTAGTCCAGCCGCACCAGGGTTGATAATCCACGGCAAAGCCTCTTTGTCCACAACTTGTTTATGGGTATGACCATACACGATAATGCGAGAGTCAGCATGTTTCTTACGCAATGATTGATGGGAGGGTTGTGACATTCCGTGTTGATGTCCGTGTTCAATGGAAATTTTTCCATACGGTAGCTCAAGACTTATTTCATTCGGTAAAGCGTTACCTTCATGACAATAAATATCATTATTTCCTGCAACCGCAAAAAGCGTTCCTGTTTTAGGTTGCATTGAATTTAGAATCGCTTCTCCACAGATATCACCTGCATGAATGGCATAGTCGCATGTTTTAATCAGCTCGATAATACGTTGATCTAAATGGGAATGAGTATCAGAAATAATCGCTATGCTTAGCTTTTTTTTTGTTATTCTCATTAAGATCTCCGTGTATAAGGATCAATCACGACAATTTCATCCGAATCTATTTTTTGCATTAAATTATCACCGTGTAAATCCCAAGCCAATACATTGCTATGTTCTGCATAAAAATCATAGAGATGACTGATTTCTACGGATAATAACTTTCCGTATTGTTGTTCTACTATGGCCAAAATCTGTTGCCGTTCAGTATCATTTTTCCAATCCATATCTTTAACACTTTTATTAAAAAAAGCCGTATCCTTATCGCTTAAATGCACTAATCTTTCAATCACATAAATATAACGATACTCTGTTTCTCGTCCTGAAAAGATTTCCTCTTTTGAGGGAGGCGGTGCAATCACATTATCCTCTTCATCTAAAACAACAATACGTTCAACCTTAGGGATTTTAGTAAGCCTTAATGTTTTCATTGCTTCACAGAAATACTCTAAACCTAATGAACGTTTTTCTAATAAAACATGTTGTGCGTCAAAATGATAAACATTGGTTAGAAAAGTCAGCATGCATTTGTCACAAAAAATCTGCTCATACTCATTATTAATAAAGCGAGCTATAATATCTTGTCGTTTTAAATTACTGTACATTTTTTACCTCTATAGATTGACCCATAAATAATTATTTCGCCTGAAAAAGCATTCGAATTTCTATTTTTCAATCCCCTCTTTTTCATTGGGGCAAAACTTATCATTTTATCATTTCTATATGACTGCTAAATGAACTGTATACTTTGCACCTTGTTTTAGCTTTTTATAATTCCCAAACACCTCCTTTAAATTACGTTTCATGTACTGACGTAAACCATTAATGGTGACTAAATAAAGCCGCCCTTTTGGCTTGAGCCGACTCCGTGCATCATGCAACATTAATGACATCATTTCTTTGCCTACTTTGGCTGGTATATTGGAAGCGATCAAATCAAATCGCAATGCGGGATCAACATGCTGAAATCCATTACTTAATATTGCACTAGCATTTTTTATTTGGTTGATTTTTGCATTTTTATTGCTGTATTCGACCGCCATAAAATCTTTATCCACCATCAAAGTTTGTCCTTGAGGGGCTAGTTTTGCCAAGGTTAAACCGATTGGGCCATAACCACAACCTAGATCAAAACAATCATCATCAGGATTAACCTTAATATATTTCATAAACAAACGTGTACCTTCATCAATTTCGCGCGGGGAGAAAATACCCCAAGTACTATGATAAGTTAAGGATTGCCCTCCAAGTTGTTCTTTAAAGGTAATATCTTTACGCAGTTCATTCAGGTTGTTTTTATTGTAATTCATATTATAGGCTCTAGAAAAAGCTTGGCAACTGCAAAGGTATAGGCGAAAACAGCTACGCCTAATAGCCATAAAAAGATGGCGGTTGGTTTTGATAAACCAGGTTTTAGGGCAATAACCCCCAAACTAACGTATAATAAAATACCGACCAATTTAGTCATTACCCAACTATTCGCAAAGGAGATATTGCTAATAAGAAACACCATAGCAATACCAGAACCAAACAATGCCATACTACTAATAGCACTGAGTGTTGTGATAGTTTTAGAGGGCTTATTAGCAAATACTAAGCCCCCACGCATTAAATAAAATAATAATGAAATCCAAATAAAAATAAAATGTGCATTCTCTAACATGATGCTATTGGTATCGTTTTATTCATCTGAATGAAAATAGCATCTGCTTCTTTTTTAGCTGCTTGACTTGTTTCCGCTAAAGTATTGAAATGTCCCATTTTTCGTCCAATTCTTGCTTCACGTTTAGCATAAAGGTGTAGTTTCGATTTACTACTAGCTAAAAGGGGGGAGTAATCAGGTGCAGGCTTGTCTAATGCTAAATTCCAACAATCACCAAGAAGATTGGTCATGACCACAGGGCTTAATAAGCTAGTGTCTCCAAAGGGTAAGCCACAAAGCGCCCTAACTTGTTGTTCAAATTGTGAAGTGATACAGGCATCCATCGTGTAATGTCCACTATTATGTGTACGCGGTGCAATTTCATTCACTAATAGCCCATCTTCTTGGGTAATAAAAAACTCAACCGCCAACACACCTACATAATCAAGCTTAT
>JALVEA010000444.1 GCA_027008665.1 Thiotrichaceae bacterium
GACTTTCCTTTTTATTACGGTTTGTATGTAAGTAGTTTTTTAGGAGGCTTTCTATTTTCAGATAGCCATTGAGGTGGAAATCTTGGAAAAAATCATTAAAAACGTAGTTTAAAAATACTAAGTCCCGCAAAAAGTCTTTTTAACCACTTCATGAGGTTTCGGTGGTAAAGCGTATGCTTCTTTTCCTTTTTGTGGTTGATAAGGGTTTTGCAATACTTGATGTAATTGATGAAAGACGGAGAAATCACCCTCATCTTCAGCGGCTCGAATAGCGGCTTCTATTTGATGATTACGTGGAATATATAGAGGATTTGCTGTTTGCATTTTTTTCTGGCGTTCTTTATCGCTAAGCGTTGTTTCATCGTGTAAACGTTTACGCCATTTTTCTAGCCAAGGATTCAATGCTTTAGGGTTTGAAAATAAGACGTGAAGCGTTTTATCCCGACTCATATCGTCTAGGTTCAATTGCGATAGATAATAAAAGGTTAGGGTAAAATCAGCCTGATTCATCGCCATTGTATCCAATAGATCCTCAATAAGCTCTCTATCCCCTTCTTTTTGTTCTAATAAACCTATTTTACGGCGCATTCCGGCCAACCAGTTATTTTCATAATGCTTGGCATACGAATGTAAAATAGTTTCTGCTATTTGAACCCCTGTATTTATATTTGTTTGATTAAATAGAGGCACTAAACATTCTGCTAAACGGGTTAGATTCCATAAACCAATAGAAGGCTGATTGCTATAAGCATAGCGTTTGCCATAATCAATGGAGCTAAAAACTTGTTCATGATCATAAGCATCCATAAAAGCACAGGGGCCATAATCAATGGTTTCCCCCGCAATTGACATATTATCGGTATTCATTACCCCATGAATAAAACCCAACTGCATCCATTGTGCGATTAATGTGGCTTGTCGCTCAACAACTGCTTGAAGTAAGGCAATATAAACATTATTAGCGGTGGAAATTTGCGGGTAATTACGTGCAATCACATGGTCTGCGAGTTTTTTAATAGATTCCAAATCTCCCCTTGCTGAAAAATATTGAAAGGTTCCGACACGTACAAAACTCGTGGCAACACGGGTTAAAATAGCACCTGATACTAATTGCATTCGTGCGATATCCTCGCCTGTGGTGACTGCGGCTAATGCGCGAGTAGTGGATACTCCTAATTTTGCCATTGCCTCGCTGACTAAATATTCACGTAAGATAGGGCCTAAAGCAGCACGTCCATCTCCTCCACGGGAATAGTAAGTTCGACCTGAACCTTTTAATTGTAAGTCATAGCGTATCCCTTTAGGACTAATAATTTCACCGAGTAAAATAGCTCGACCATCACCAAGCTGTGGGCTAAATCGCCCAAATTGATGACCTGCATACGTCATTGCCAAGGGTTCTGAACCTGTTGCTATTTGATTGCCTGCAAAGATTTCTACCGCTTCTGGGGAGTTGACAACCGTGTCACAAAGCCCTAATTGTTGGGATAAATCATGGTTGAAGCTAATCAGTTCAGGCTTGGCAACAGGCGTGGGATAAGTGTTGACATAGAAATCATCACCTAGTTTGATATAATGATTGTTAAAAGGGATTGGTTTCAAAATTTTCTCGGGATATTAGATAAAGATAGTTTGGCAACCTAACATAGCCCCGATTTCTGTTACAAATACACCTAAAATCTTAGTTATATTGTTAGCTCTTCTGAAATTTTAGAGGCTCACTTTCTTTGATAAATCTCGTTGGGCTAAAGCATGTACCAGATAGATGTTTTAGCCCATCAAAATCAAGATGCTAATATTAACGAACTAACGATAACCCACACCTAAAACGTGTTTATACATATTAGAGAAGTCTTTACTGTTTTCTCGTACCAGTTTATCCAAACTGGTAATAATAAATTCTAATAAACTAATTGCAATATTTTGATGTTCTGTGCATAGTTTATCGTACATTTTTCTGGAAATAACTAATGCTACTAAATCATTTTGTTTGCCAACTTTTAGACTAAGAGAGCGGGGTTTTTTATCAAAAAAAGACATCTCACCTACTAGCGAACCAGAATCAAAATGCCCAACTTCTATTTCATTTCCTCCTTCATCAACAAGGCGAATTCTGCCTTCTAAAATAAGATAAAACTCATCACTCACATCGCCAACATGAGCAATTACCGTATTTCTTTCAGCATTAAGTACTTCAGCGAGCGTAACAAATGTAATTTGATCTTCCTTGGAAAAATTACTGCCAAAATTAGGACAGAAAAATTTAAGTTGTTCTATGATCTTCTCTTGGTTTTCAGTTTTCATACCTTTGTTTCCTTTCTTGTTTAGGTAATAAAAATATAGCATTGGTATCATACTCCAACTCAAAACAAGATGACTCAATTAGTTCATCTTATTGGATATTTTTTATTAAATTTACAGGGTAGGTAAGCGATAGCGCATCCCTCAAAATCAAGGTATTGAACAGAGTAGATATTAGATTCATCGATAGAAATGTAGCATTTTAAAAAAACAAAGCTTTTACTATTGCCACAGTTAGCCCAGATGAATACAATCGGTGGTTGCGTTTTTTGGTTAGGATAGAATTGTGATTTTTTGACCCAACAATCCTTAACGATAAAGATTGGATATTAATAATGTTCGTGTTTGAACATTGTTGGATGTTTTATCCTTAAATCAATAAACCCTAAACTATTTAGCAAGAATCACGGAGTCACTACATGCCTTGGAATGAACCAGGTGGTAATAATAACGAAAAAGATCCTTGGAGCGGACGCTCTAAGCGGGGATCAAAAGGAAACTCTTCTGGCACGGACAATGTTGAAGAATTAACTCGAAAACTAAATGAGAAAGTAAGTAGCATCTTTGGTGGCAAGTCAAATAATGGCGATGGCAATAATGGTGATAACTGGAATGGCATTAATAAATCTGGTGCATTATTAATTGGTGCTATTTTACTGGGTATTTGGCTATTGACAGGTTTTTATACGGTTGATTCGGCACAGCGTGGGGTCGAATTGCGTTTTGGTGCTTATCAGCAAACAACACAGCCTGGTCTTCATTGGCATCTTCCTTATCCTGTTGAAACTGTTGAACTGGTGGATGTGGATAAAAATAGAATGGCAAAAGACCGTACTCATATGTTGACAAAAGACGAAAACATTGTTGATGTAGGTGTTTCTGTGCAATATAAAATAAAAGCCCCTGAAGATTATCTTTTCAATGTTTATCTTGCAGATTATGAACGTCAACAATCAGTCGGTACGCTTTACCACGTCATGCGTAGTGCAGTAAGAGAAGTCATTGGACGCAACACCATGGATGGGGTTTTAAAAGATAATCGTGCAGGTTTTGCCCCTGATACGCTCGTTGTTATGCAAGAAATTCTAGATAGCTATAAATCAGGTCTTCATGTAATTAAAGTTAATTTAACCTATGCCGAAGCACCGAAGCAGGTTAAAGATGCCTTTGATGATGCTAACCGTGCCAGAGAAGATAAAGATAAGTATAAAAATCAAGCGGAAACATATGAAAAGAAAGTGATTCCTGCTGCTCGTGGTCAAGCTGCTCGTATTATTGAAGATGCAACCGCTTATACGAGTCAGATTATCTCTAAAGCAATGGGTGATTCAACACGTTTTGAACAATTAGCCATTGAGTATCATAAAGCGCCAGAGGTCACACGTCAGCGCCTCTATCTTGAAACAATGGAAGAAGTGATGTCGAATAATCAAAAGATTATGATTGATAGTAAATCAGGCAACAATCTACTTTATTTACCTTTAGATAAACTACAAGGATCAAGCAATTCAAGCGGTCAAACCCTATCACCTGCAATAGCAAGCGCAGTACAACAACGCATAACAAACAAACAAGATCAAAATTCACGCACAAGTAGCCGTTCTACTTCAAGGGAGGCACGTCAATGAAAAACCTTACAGGAATCGGCATTGCCCTTCTTTTATTCATTATAAGCTCGTCTACTTATGTTGTTGATCAGCGTGAAGTTGCGCTTAAATTTCGTTTTAAACAAATTGTTGAATCTAATATTAAGCCCGGTCTACATTTTAAATTGCCTATTATTCATACGATTAAAAAATTCAATGCGCAAATACTGACATTGGATGCTAAGCCTGACCGTTTTCTTACTAATGAAAAGAAATATGTTAGTGTTGACTTTTTTGTTAAATGGCGTATTTCTGATGTGAGTGAATTTTATCGTGCCACTCGTGGCGATATTGCCCGTGCTAAAAATCGTCTTGAAGGCATTATGAAAGATGGTTTGCGTAATGAATTCAGTAAACGCACCATTCAAGAAGCTATTTCGGGCGAACGAGGTGCAATTATTTCTTCATTACGTACCAAGTCCAATGTTGATGCAAAAGAACTAGGTATTGAGATTATTGATGCGCGTGTGAGTCAAATTAACTTCCCTAATACGGTTAGTGAGTCTGTCTATGATCGTATGCGCTCTGAACGCCAACGTGTCGCACAGGATTTCCGCTCACGTGGTAAAGAGGAAGCTGAAAAGATTAAAGCCGCGGCTGATCGTCAGGCTACTATTATTGTGGCGAATGCTTACAGTAAAGGTGAAACGATGCGTGGTGAAGGGGATGCTAAATCTGCGGCTATTTATGCTAAAGCCTATTCGAAAGATGCTGAATTTTATGCCTTTTATCGTAGCTTAGCCGCTTATAAAAAATCACTGGCTAATTCAGGCGATATTATGGTGATTGAACCCGATTCTGAATTTTTTCGTTACTTTAAGCAAAAAAAGATTAGCAATCCTCAGCAAATGCCATCGCAAAGTATCAATCAAAGCTCTACTAAACAACACGGTAGACCTCAGTTAAGATCTTATCCGATGTCCTATCCTTCTTATTCTTATCCGCAATATTTCTATCCTAGCAATGGATTGCAATATCAACAGCATCAAGTACAGACTAAGAAGAAAACAGTAGAATCTGGAATTTCAAAAGAGTGAATATTAATTGGCACGATTTACTCACCGCCTTGGCATTAGTATTAATCATCGAAGGGCTTTTACCCTTTACCCTTCCTGAAAAAGTCAAGGAAGTTTATCGTAGCCTCCAACAAGCCTCTAACAGCAATTTACGTGTGATGGGGCTTATAGGTATGATAGTGGGGCTAGTCTTGCTCTATATTGTTTAATCCCTATAAACAGTAGTATACAGTAGCATAACCCCCTCCATTCAGTTTTACCGATTAACCCTAAGTAGGTTCGTTTTGTTGGCCTGCTTATCATAATAAGATAAACCACATGACTACATGGCTACTGCCTGAGGGCATTCATGAATCGTTACCTGATGAAGCGGAATTTCTTGAAGCGTTTCGTCGTCAATTAATCGATTTGTATGCAAGCTGGGGCTATCGGCTCGTTAACCCGCCCTTAGTTGAGTATATGGAATCTCTACGGATTGGTATGGGATCAGGACTTGATTTGCAAACGGTTAAAATAACCGATCAATTAACGGGACGCTTAATGGGGGTTCGTGCTGATATGACCCCCCAAGTGGCTCGTATTGATGCACATCGAATGAAAAACGATACTATTAGGAATCGCCCTAATCGTCTTTGTTATATTGGTACTGTTTTGCGTACACAAGCCACCCATCAAGGTGGTTCTCGCTCTCCTCGGCAGGTTGGCGCTGAGTTATTTGGTCATGCAGGTATAGAAAGTGATTTTGAGGTTATTTCTTTAATGTTAGAAACCCTTAAAATCAGTGGTTTGGATGATGTTATTTTAGATATTGGTCATGTTGGTGTTGCGCGAGGTTTAGCGGATTATATAGGGCTAAGCTGTGATGAAGAGAGTCTCTTCTTTGATATGTTAGCACGTAAATCATTGCCTGAAATTAAACAATGGCTCAAACAAAGCCAATTGTCTAAATCTGATGCCGATATGCTAGATGCCTTGCCGAGACTTAATGGCTCAACTGATATTTTAGAAACGGCAAAATCAAAGCTACTCAATGCAGGCTTAGTGGTTATCAGTGCTATTGAGTATTTACAAAGTTTAATTGAATGCTTAGAACATGATTATCCGAAGCTTAAAATTAATATTGATTTAGCGGAATTGCGTGGTTATGCCTACCATACAGGTATTATTTACGCTGTTTACACCGAAGGTAGAGGACATTCAATTGCCAGTGGCGGTCGCTATGATGGGATTGGGAAAGCATTTGATAATGATCGCCCTGCGACAGGTTTTAGCACTGACTTACACACACTGGCTTCCTTGTCCTCAAAAACTAATAAAACACAAAAAAAGAAGAAGATGATTTTAGCACCTTCTGTACAGGATGAAGATTTAGATAGTTTGATAGAACAGTTACGTGGTCAAGGTGAGGCGGTTGTTAAACAGCTTTCAAATAATAGCAATATAACGCCAGAGCAGCAAAGTTGTGATCGCAAAATTGAAAAGCAAGGAACGCAATGGTTAGTAGTAGCAATTTGACATATTTCATGGATGCTTAATTTAATATAACTTACTTGGGTATGATTTAGCCTAATTAGGAGGATTCAAGTAACTAGATTACTTGGCACTTTCTTAGGATGGATTGTGCAATTAATTTAAAAAAACATAAAGAGAAGATAGCGATGGGAAGATTTGTTGTAGTACTTGGCACTCAATGGGGTGACGAAGGAAAAGGAAAAGTAGTTGATTTACTCACAGAAGATGCCACAGCAGTGGTACGCTTTCAAGGTGGACATAATGCAGGTCATACCTTGGTTATTGATGGCAAAAAAACGGTCTTACATTTAGTGCCGTCAGGTATTTTGCGTGATGGCATCGAATGTATGATCGGTAATGGTGTGGTGTTAGCACCTGATGCATTACTGCATGAATTAGATATGCTGGAAGCCGAAGGTGTTCCTGCTAGTGAACGACTCAAGATTTCAGAAGCCTGTCATCTTATTCTTCCTTATCATGTCGCGCTTGATGCAGCACGTGAAGTCGCACGAGGTAAAAAAGCCATTGGTACCACGGGTCGAGGTATTGGCCCTGCCTATGAAGACAAA
>JALVEA010000445.1 GCA_027008665.1 Thiotrichaceae bacterium
TGTCGTCGGTGATCTTTTTGGTGCGGGTAAAATGTTCTTACCACAGGTGGTTAAATCTGCCCGTGTGATGAAAAAATCAGTAGCATGGTTAGAACCTTTTTTACTGGCTGAAAAAAAAGATTGTGAGGTTAAAAGTAGTGGAAAAATTTTGATGGCAACCGTCAAAGGCGATGTGCATGATATTGGTAAAAATATCGTCGGTATTGTATTGCAATGCAATAGCTATGAAGTGATTGATATGGGGGTAATGGTACCTGCTGAAGCGATTTTACAAAAAGCGCGTGAAGAAAAGGTTGATATTATTGGGCTTTCAGGATTAATCACACCTTCATTGGATGAAATGGTCAATGTTGCTAAAGAAATGGAGCGTCAAGAGTTCAAAATACCGTTATTAATTGGGGGTGCAACCACTTCGAAAATACATACCGCAGTAAAAATTGATCCGCAATACCATGGTTCTATTGTTTATGTACCTGATGCCTCGCGTGCTGTGGGAGTCGCAGGAAGATTATTATCAGAGCAAACAAAACAAAGTTATCATCAAGAAATGAAAGATGAATACGATGCAATGCGGATTAAACGTGCTAGCAATCAGCGTCAAAAGAAAACTGCCACCTTAAAACAGGCACGAGAAAATAAGCTAAAAATCGACTGGTCAAGCTATCAAGCGATTAAACCTGCCTTATTTGATGGGAAGATTGATTTACCCAAT
Source organism: Thiotrichaceae bacterium (assembly GCA_027008665.1). Classification (GTDB taxonomy): domain Bacteria; phylum Pseudomonadota; class Gammaproteobacteria; order Thiotrichales; family Thiotrichaceae; genus JAGLBW01. The sequence continues at coordinate 713 of JALVEA010000445.1, forward strand.
GGGGTCGAATACCACATAGAGCGACTTGAAAATGGCGGTGTCATAGCGCAATTTGATAACTACCCCTTAGCAGAGTTAGTAGATAGCTTTGATTGGACACCCTTTTTCCGTAGTTGGGAATTAGCAGGGCGTTATCCCGCTATTTTGAGCGATAAAGTAGTCGGAGAGGAAGCAAGCAAGCTATTTGTTGATGCAAAAGCGATGCTAAAAATGATAGTGGCTGAAAACTGGCTCACTGCAAAAGCGGTATTAGGGTTTTTCCCTGCCAACAGTGATGGCGATGATATTAAGCTCTATACGGATGAATCGCGCACTCAAAGCCACACCACCTTGCATCATATTCGCCAACAAATGGATCGTAATAGACAACAGGCAAATTTCTGTTTAGCGGATTTTATTGCTCCCGAAGGTGAGCAAGCAGATTGGATTGGTAGCTTTGCAGTTTGTGCAGGTTATGGTATTGAAGAGCGTGTAAAAGATTTCCAGAAAGAACACGATGATTACAATGCTATTTTACTTGAAGCACTCGCTGATCGTTTTGCCGAAGCAATGGCAGAAAAAATGCACGAACTCACACGTAAAACGTTATGGGGCTATAGTGCAGAAGAAGCCCTAGATAATAATGAGATTATCAAAGAAAAATACCAAGGTATTCGCCCTGCTCCTGGCTATCCTGCTTGTCCTGAACATAGCGAAAAAGGCACACTTTGGGAACTCCTGCAACCAGATCAACGCATTGGTTTAAATATTACAGAATCCTACGCCATGTGGCCAGCCGCCGCCGTTTCAGGCTGGTACTTTGCCCACCCTGATAGTCGTTTCTTTGGCACAGGTAAAATCCAACGTGATCAAGTAGAAGACTATGCGAAACGCAAAGGCTGGACGATTGAAAAAGCCGAAAAATGGCTCGGGCCTATTTTAGGATATGATGCTTAGAAGCATGTATGAAAAAATTAAATAATTAATTAAGCAACGAGGT
>JALVEA010000446.1 GCA_027008665.1 Thiotrichaceae bacterium
AAACTTCCTTTTCTTATTTGTACGATGATAATTAAGCTCTTGAGAGTGTAGCTTAATATTGAATGTTTAGGAATGTGAGCTAGCAACTTAAAAATAGAACAATGAAAAGTATAGCAAATAAGCCTTCGACTCCGCTCAGGGAACTAGCTTTCTGAGCAGAAGCGAAGGGTTGCGGAGGAATAACTTATTCTTCAACGGTCTACTGGACAGGGTTTGTAAACTTGTCCATGGCGTTTAATCACCTATTCAGTCCGAAGACCTATCTTAAATCTTACGACTCAGGCCCCTCTGTCTTTAGCTGAGGGGTAGTTGACTCTTTTTTGGTTTGCTTATTATAACGCTTTTTAAAAATATGGATGCTGGCTTGATCCAAGAGGGTATGAATTTTTTTTGTATCTTTTGCTGAAAAAACATGATCTTTTGAAAGTTTTTTTATTAGTTTTTTAATATTTTTTTGTTCATTTTTTAGTGTTTGTTTTTCTTTCTCCGTTAATTGACCTTTATCAGAGCCTTTTTGTATACGAGATTCTTGGCTTTTTAGTCTTGTTTTTATTGATTCGCTGGTTGTTGCTAGAGCAGATTCTGAAACCAGTAATATTGAGACAGTTGCGACGGTACTTAATATTATTTTTTTCATTGTAAAATCCTACATAATTTATGCTTGAGAATAAAAATCCCTGCCATATGCAGTCTATTATGTGTCTGAATTAAAAAAGTTTAATTCAAAATACTGATTTATCATTGATAAACGGTGGCGTTTTTTTAACTGATAATGGTGGGGATATCATCACAACATTAGATGTTGCATAGTTTGAAATGCGAAAATAGATTTAAGATAAGGTCAGTTATATTTTAATTGAATTATTTATAAGCTATTGATTAGTATATGATTAATAGTTATTCGTTATAGGGTTGCTAATTAATCAGAACGGTTAATTTCTATTAATTAAAGGAGGAAGTAAAAAGGTTAAAGGTTTGGCACAAAATAATTGTTGACCTTTATTTGTTCTAATATCCATTGTCTGGTTTATTTTTTTTACTTGTTGCTGAAAAAAAGGAACTTCTTTATATTTATTAGCCAGTTTTTGAATCTTAGTACGCACATATTCAAAATATTTAAAATGTTGTTGTTTCATGGTGTTATTTTTTTGTAAATAACCAAGACAAGCGAAGGCACTGTCTACTCGAATCAGTAAAGATTGGTAACGCGCTGCTACCTTCTCAGTATTATTTGTAGGGCGTTTTATTTTAGTGTATGAACTAAGTGCTGCATTGGCATTGTTTTGTAAGTAGTAAAGATGGCCTGTTATTTCATGATAAAAAGCATTGAGATAGCGGTATTGTTGGGCATCCTTTTCATTATACTGTTCATTATTAGAAAGCATTGGCTTAATTTGACCTAATAACTTCCATGTTTCTGCATAGGCTTTTAGGCGTAAGCTTTCATAAGCGCCTGCAAGCAATATATTTAAAACGAGAAGATGTTGCTTAGGTGATAGTTCTTCAAATGCTTGCTTCGCTAAACTCTGTCGTATTAATAACATCTTTTTTTGAATATGTAGCAAAAGATCAATATTTTCATAACCTTTAGCATAAATTTCCAACTCTGCTAATCGATGCTGAATATAACTTTGATTGATTTTTATAGATTGTTGTATTGAGGGATCATTTGTGGTTTCTTCTAATGTTGCTAGTTCCCCATATAAAGCCAATGCTTTTTGATAATGTTGTTGCGCCTTGTCGAGCTTGCCTAAATTTACATAATAAGGATGTCCATTAACATTTGCTAAACGAATAGATAAATCTGCATAGAGTTTTTTAATGGTCGGGTTATTGGGACTGGCTTTATTTAAGTCTTGTAAATGACCCACCGTTAATTCCGTTACTTCTTTTTCTATGGTTGGTGTGGTAGGAATGGAAGCAAGGAGGTTATCAAGGTCTTCAACTGCATCCATTGCTTCTTGTTGTCGCACAATTGAATATTGTTGTTGTTTAAAATATCCTCCAGTCATTTGTCCGACTAATAAAGCCAATAATGCAAAAGTAATAATGATAAAAATAATTTTACGATAGCGATAAATATATTTGCTGTGGAAATAGAGTATCCCTCCCTGGGCTGCATTAATGGGTTTGTCATCTAACCAATTTTGTAAATCTTCTTGAAAATCTTTAGCGGATTGATAGCGCGCATTACGTTTATTTGCGGTTGCTTTACGCAATATTTGAACCATCTCTTTATTTTCAATCGTTTTTGCAAGTGCATTAAGATCGGCTGATTGATAGCTTTTTTTTGTTAAGGAGGTTTTTTTAATCAAAGACAAAGGGTGTCCACTTAAAAGTTGTCCTAGAATAACTCCAAGGCTATACACATCATCCGTATGATGCGGTGAACGATGACGGTGACGTTGTGGGCTGGCATATTCAGGCGTAATACCTCTTGTTCTCTTAGTGGGTTTTGAATTACTAACAGAAAGAGATTGTGCAATCCCAAAATCGAGTAGTTTAAGCGTGCCTTTACGGTTGCCTTTATTAATTACTAAAATATTATCGGGCTTTAAATCACAATGAATCACACCTTGCTGATGTGCATCATCCACCACACCACAAAGTTCACTGCATAATTTGACTGTTTCACGCATAGTGAGCCGACATGAATTCACATATTTATCAATTGATACTCCATCAACTAATTCCATTACGAGATAAGGGAACCCTTCTTCTAAGGTTCCGCCATCGAGTAAGGTGACAATATTAGGGTGCTGAATATCGGCAAGAAACTGTCGTTCTTTTTGAAATAATTCAGTTTCAAGATGGGATACTTCTACCACTTTTATAGCAACGATTTGTTGGTATTCACCATCGACACGTTTAGCAGAATAGATTCTTCCCATACCACCACGGGCTATTTTAGAAATAACCTCATACACTCCTAAACGTCTTCCTGTTAAGTCAGGACAGCGGGTGCTAATGTCATCAATAGCTTCTTTTAGAGGGGGAGGCGCTGCCAAAAAAGCATCGGCTTCATGATGGGCAATTAATAATAAACAAACCTCTTTCAGGGTTTCTTGATCATCACGTAAAACGTGTTCAACCCATGCAAAGCGTTTATCTTTATTATCAATTTTTAACGCGCTAGAAAAATACTGTTCTACACGTGCAAATGTTTGTGCTTCTATTGTTTTATTTCCTTGTATAGCCATGCTTTAGCCATTGTCCATTTTCGCTTTATGGTTGACTCTGACAACCCTAGAAGCAAGGCAATTTCTTCTATCGTCATGCCTGAATAAAAGCGCAATTCCACTACCCTTACTTGCACTTTATCCAAGCTTTCTAAACGTTTTAATGATTCGTCTAGTGCTGCAAAATCTGTATCATGACGGGTATCACTTTTACATGATTCTTCGTGTAAGGTCATAAAGTTGAGATCTCCGCCTCTCTTTAAGGCATTTTTTTTTCGAGAATGTTCAACTAAAACTTGACGAATACAGCGTCCACAAATGGCTAAAAAATGTTGCTTATCTTCGCTTTGTATGTCCTGAGTTGAACATAGCTTTAAATAAGCTTCATTGACTAAGGCTGTCGGACACAAGGTATGTCCTATTCGCTCCCTTGACATATAGACGGAGGCGAGACGTTTAAGATCTGGGTAAACAGATTGGAGTAGTATTGAGTTATTTTGATTAAATTCCATTTTTATTTTCGCTATTTTTAATGTATCGACTCGTTTAAAAGTGAGTTAATACATGGGGATATTAAGAAAACCTCTTAAGGAAATCCTCACAAATAAGAGGTCTGTATAGAAAATTAACGATTATGAATCATTAATTGCTATAGCGATAAAGTATGGTAAAAAAGCTCAGTTATTTATAGTGATTTTTTTAAAATAGCTTATTATTTCAAAATGATAATTATTTTGCTGATTAATAATTTCTCTTATTGTTTATATATCGACCGATATAAAACTTTTTAATGAGATATAGTGTAGTAATATTTCTACGAACGGTATATGCACTTACTTAGAGTTTAGGAGATCGAATGAAAAAATTTCTACTTCTTTTATTAGCCCTTGTCGCTGCTACATTATTAGGCTATTACTGTACTTACAAGATGAATGCTTCCGCAGTAATAGAAAAAGATATTCGTACACGTTCTCAGGCAGCTTTAGATCATCAAGATATGTCATGGGTGAATCTTAGTGTGGATGGGCGTGATATTACTCTTACTGGAACAGCACCGAGTGAGGCTGCAAAGAAAGCCGCGGATCAAGTAGTGCGTATTTTTGGATATAATATTATCCATAATCAATTAAAAATAGACCCTGCAAGTTTTGATGTAAGCCAATCAGATAAGATTGAAAAGAAGATAGATCAAACTGATTTTGATAAAAATAAATCGAGTCAACAAATAAAACAGTCTTTATCTGATACGGTAGCAATAATACAAGAGCGAGTCGAAGATAGTCGGTCTCAAAAGATAGGTTCTAATGCTAATAAAGAAACAATTGCTCAACAAGCTGAAAATTGTCAAAATAAATTTAATCAAATTCTAAAAACTCCAATTCATTTTAATAGCTCTAGCGCTGTAATACGAAAATCAAGTTATTCGGTATTGCATAATATTGCTTTAACCGCGAAAGAATGCACTCATTTTAATTTTCAAATTCATGGTCATACAGATTCGACGGGTGATGCAAGGCTGAATAAAAAGTTAAGCCAAGCGCGAGCCGATGCGGTTATGAAATATCTAATTAGTAAGAAAATTGATGATAAACGTTTAACAGCACTAGGACATGGATCTGATACACCTGTTGCCAGCAATAGAACAAAAGCGGGTCGTAATAAGAATCGTCGCATTGAAATAACAGTTGAGGACAAACAATAATGGCTTATTTATTATCTCAAATTTGGTTATGCCTACTGATAACGGCTTTAGTTTCAGGACTTTTAGGATGGATATTTCGGGGAGGAGGCAAAGATAAATTACGCGCTCTTGATACTCAATGGCAGGATAAATACGACTTACTCAGTCAGGAACGCAATAGCTATGCGACTAAAATCAATAAACTTGCAGGAATGTCGCATGAAAACGATAGATTAGAGCGTAAGCTTGAAGCGCAAAAGCAATCATTTGATCAGACTGTTAAACATTTAAATAAAAATCTAGTGATGGCAGATAATGAGATGCAAAAGCAAGAGTTATTATTAATACAAAAAGATGAAGAATTAGCCATGAGCATGGCACAATTTGATCAAAAATTAACAGAGTTTGAAGGTAAAGCACATAGCCCTAATACGGGATTAGAAGAAAAATTAATAACAATAGAGGAAAATTTAGAAAAAGAAAAAGAGCGTAATGCAAAGTTGAAAGAAACGATTAAACAACAAGAACAATCGGCGTTACAACGCTCTGAGGTGGAAATAAATAATGAGAAGCAACTTAAAGATTTGCAGCAACAGGTCAGCAAATTAGAAAAAGAGTTAGAAGAGACCATGTCCGAACTTGTGATGACTAGCGACAAGCTCAATCTTGCTGAGAAAAAACTAATAACAACTGATCAAGAAATGGATAAGTTAGCTCAAGATAATAATGCGATTGATCAAGATCAGGCTCAAGATCAGGATGGAAATAAAAATGAAGAGAATCAAAATAGCGTACTAGCCATCGACTCCATCCAAGCACTTTCAGAAGAAGATCAGAGACGATTGTCGAAAATGAATATTAAGACAACGGAGGATTTATTAGAAAAAACCAAGACGGAAATAGGGGTTAATTTATTATCAAAAAGCTTAGGAAAAGAAGCGTGGGTTGTTCGTACTTGGGTCAATAATGCTGATTTAATGCGTGTGAAAGGGGTTGATGGTATTTTGGCAGAATTACTGGAATTATCAGGAGTCAACTCTGTGCAAGAACTTGCAGCGTCAAAGCCTGAGATAATTTCTGAAAATATTAAAGCCGTTTATGAACACATCACAAAACGTAGCAAATTGCCTGATTTTAATGAGCTTCAAAGGCTTATTGATGAGGCAAAAAAACTTGTCAAACAATAAAGTGTAAGTATTTTGGCATAGCCTGCTAGGATAAAGAAAACATGAACTTTAAATTTATAGCGTTATTTTTATTATTTACTTTAACTGCTTGTAAGAGTTCAGTTTCTGATCCTGATTCTAATAATCCTAGCACTCCTAGCAATCCTAGTCATTCCAATACTAATGATAAAATAACGGTTCAAAGGTTAGCAGGTTTAGCGGTTGAAAAAGGGGATAGTAGTTGCATGGGCTTTCCTAGAGTTTGGGTTGATGCAAAGGAGGCCGTTTGTGTTGGCTTGGTGAAGGCGATTAATGCAAATGATAAAAGATTAAGAAAACCTAGGGCACTTGTGCAAATTCCTAATAGCGATGATTTTATTTTGACAGATATGGGGGGATGGGGGCGTAAATTAGGCAAAGTTATTAAGCTAAAGAAAAATAATCAACAATATGAGATAGTAGATTTAGGTTTGAATCAACTCAATCTTCCTCATGCGGTTGCTATTGGGCCGAATAATAAGGTATTTATTGGCGAGGATAATCAAATTTTCTGGTTTGATGCATCCGAAAAATTCCCAACGAAACACGTTATTGTCAGTGGTTTACCAATGGCAGATGGTAAAAACAAACACCCTGTGACTTTGTTCGTATTTGATAAAGAATTTAATCTAATTGTTAATATTGGCGCACCTTCGGATCAATGTTTAGAAGATAAAAATAAAGCCTGTCGTTTTACCGCATCCGCTGCTAGCTTACGCTTTTATAAAAGAACAGGGGAGATGAGCTGGTCGCCAAACTATAGCGTATTGGCAAAAGGTTTAAGAAATTCTATGGCACTTGCCATTCATAAAAAATCAGGAACATTGATTCAAGCTGAAAATGCAATGGATTTAAAAGGTGATTTTTCACCTTTTGAAGAAATCAATATTATTGAAAAAGACAAGCATTATGGCTGGCCGTATTGTTATGATTTTGAGAATAAATCCCCTACTTTTTCAAATTATAATGGTT
>JALVEA010000447.1 GCA_027008665.1 Thiotrichaceae bacterium
TATCGCAAAAGAAGCAGATGCTTATGATAAGGGGTTTGGTGACAGTACCGCTGATATGATGATGACATTGAAAAACCGTGCGGGTCAGACCAGTACGCGTAAAATTCGCAGTAAAATACTAGAAGGTATAGGCGATGGGGATAAATCACTATCCTTATTTGATACCCCAGCGGATGTAAAAGGGACGGCTATGTTGACCTTTTCGCATGGTCTAAAGCCTGATGATCAATGGCTTTATTTACCTGCTTTAAAACGTGTTAAACGTATTAATTCACGTAATAAATCTGGCCCTTTTATGGGCAGTGAATTTGCATTTGAGGATTTAGGATCTCAAGAGGTTGAAAAGTACCATTATAAATATTTGCGTGAAGAAGCCTGTGGGAAAGGTTGGAAATGCCATGTAACTGAGCGTACACCTGCTTATAAATATTCAGGTTATAGCAAACAAATTGGTTGGATTGATACCAAAGCCTATCGTCCTGTAAAAGTTGAATTTTATGACCGTAAAGGTGCGAAGATGAAAACATTAACCTCATCAGGTTATCAGCAATATTTAGGTAAATACTGGCGACCTACAGTAATGAGTATGCAAAATCATTTAACAGGGAAAAGCACGGTTTTACGTTGGTCTAATTACAAATTTAAAACAGGCTTGAGCAAACGTGATTTTAGTAAAAACGCATTGGCTCGATAAAAAAAGCGTGTTTTTGAGAATTATTAGTGGATTGGCTATGTTTCTTTTTTAATGATTGCTAATGTAATGTAATATCATTATTCGTTGAGCGTTACTATTAAAAAAATTTATTAATAAAGAGAGAGAGCCATGAAAATATTTCCTGTATTTGTATCAAGCGTATTAGCATTGTCATGTTTAGATGCAACAGCAAAAAGTGATAATTTTAGTTATGACTATGGTCAGGTTGGCTATTATTTTTCTAATGACACTAATGTTAAAGGAGGATTAACCTTTAATACCTCTTATGATATTTATGATCATGTGAATATTTTGGGAAGCTATTCTTTTAGCCTCCGTTCGGATCATAAAGCGCCTGATAAATATAAAACGAAAACCTATTCCTTAGGGATTGGTTATCATACGAGTCTTGATGAATATATGGATAAAACGGATATATTTGCCACGCTTGGCTTACTCAATACACATACTAGTGTGACTACCGCAGGTGTTAATCGTAAAGCAAATGACAGCGGACGTATTATTGCACTGGGTTTAAGGAAAGTGTTAAGCGATAAAATGGAACTACTAGTACGTGTGGATAAGCCAAGCGTTCCCGTTTCCGATACCCTATTTACCCTTGGTCTGCTGTATAAATATTCGAAGACGACAAAGCTTGGTCTTAATTTTAATACAGGTGCTGATGATGGCTCTGAGGTGTTAAATGCCTCAGTACGTTGGAGCTTTTAACATCAGAGAATCTTCTTAAATGATCGTTTTTCAGATTTCCTGATACAAAGGAGTGAAAGCTTCAGCTTTTTAGTCATCAAGATAAAATTTAATAAGTGAACCTCTATATGTTTAAATTAAAAATCCCCCCGCCCGTTTATGCGCTGAGTTTTGCTATTTTAATGTGGCTACTGAATCAATATATACCCGTTGCTCACTGGATTTCATCACCGTGGAATAAAGTGGGTCTAGTGTTAATAGCGATTGCTTTTAGTTTTGAGCTTTGGTCTGCACTATTATTTTTTCGTTCGCATACAACGGTTAATCCAATGAGACCAGAGCGTTCTCATACAATTGTTACCTCAGGTTTGTATCAGTTTAGCCGTAATCCGATGTATGTTGCTTTATTAGCGGTGTTATTTGGTTATGCGATTTGGTTAGGTGGGGTAACACCGTTTTTGCTATTGCCTTTATTTGTGTTTTTAATCACCACTCAGCAAATCATTCCTGAAGAGATGGCACTGGAAAAAAAGTTTGGGCAGGAATATCTTAACTATAAAGCGCGCGTGAGGAGATGGCTATGACAGCGCATTATAAAAAATTAGTTTTATCGGCTAGTTTACTCCTATCAACCGCATTACAGGCGGGTGATTTTTCAGGAAATATTAGTCTTGAAGGTCGCTATTTTCTAGATGATGCGGCTTATACAGGACAAAAAGCAGGTGGTTTATCACTTAGTTTACAACCTGAATATAAGCATCGATGGGATAATGACCATAATGCATTTGCTTTCATTCCTTTTTATCGTTGGGATGAAAAAGATCCAGAGCGTACTCATGGCGATATTCGTCAGCTTGATCTAACCATGGCAAAAGGTGATTGGGAATTTCAAGCAGGGATTAGTAAAGTCTTTTGGGGTGTAACAGAATCACAACATCTAGTTGATATTATTAATCAAACCGATACTGTGGAAGGTGCTGATGGTGAGGATAAACTAGGACAACCCTTGTTTAGAGTCAGCCATCTTCATGATGGCGGTGCATTGAGCTTTTATCTTTTACCTTATTTCCGCGAACGAACTTTTGCAGGGACAAAGGGACGTTTTCGCGGTGGGTTTCCTGTTGATACAAAAAATATTAGCTATGAATCCTCAAAGAAAGAAAAGCATATTGATTATGCAGTGCGTTTAAATCACACCTTTGATGAAATTGAGGTAGGGTTGAGCTATTTTGATGGTACATCTCGCGCACCTCAATTTATTCCTGATTTAACAAAGCGGGTATTAAAACAGCATTATCCCTTGTTAAAACAAACAGGGTTAGATCTACAATACACAGGGGAAGCATGGCTATGGAAGCTTGAAGCCGTTAATCGTGACACTAAAAAGGAAAACTATACCGCAGCGGTTGGTGGTTTTGAATACACATTGCCTGGAATAGGTGAAAGTGGTGCTGATCTTGGTTTATTGGCTGAATATCATCATGACTCGCGTGGAAAAGCTTCTAATGCCACCTTTCAAAATGATCTTTTCCTTGGCGCACGTTTTAGTTTAAATGATGCTGATACAACCCAGTTTTTAGCAGGTACTTTTATTGATTTAGACAATCAGAGCAAAGTTTTTAGGGTCGAGGGCAATCGACGCATTGCTAAAGGCTTGAAGCTTAATATAGAAGCACAAACCTTTATGGATATTGATTCAAAAGACCCACTTAGCAATGTAAAAAAAGATGGTTTTATTCAAATTGAATTGCAGAAGTATTTCTAGTTATCTTGTTTCTCTGTTTTTTCATCAACATAATCATTTTCTGTATTTTTTGCACGGCTTGCTTCCTCTCGAATAGCATAGGCACGCGCCAATGAAATGATTTCATCTTGACCAATAGCAGATTCCAATTCATGAATGCGTTGATTAAAATTATCCGCATACCTTGATTCAGCAGACATTTTTTCATAGGCCTCTTTTTTAAGACGCGGGTCTCCGGGGACAACAAGATCTGAGACAACAGGTATTAATATATAGGTATCGGGGATAGACATAACCGCAGGAAATATACTCTAAAGCTGATAGTAATTTAGAGTATAGCCCTTGTTTTTATAAAATGAGTAACGTTCACGACCAGCGGTCAATATGCTCTCATTCTGGTTAATAATTTCTGCCATCTTTGTATAACGAGAAAAAAACTCAGGTATTTGATTGGAAAGATTAATAAGGTAATCGCAATGCTTTGTTGGCGCATAATCACTAGCGATGCTAACAGGTTCAGAAAATGGATTGGTTAAATCATTGCTAATATCGCTAATATGCGGGATAAAGCTGCTTTCCTTCCAGATCCAAAGCATTTCATCCATTTGTTTGGTCGTATTGTAACCATCAGTATGAATATGAACCTGCAATTTATGTTCACGCGCTTTTTCCACTAAGCGGCAGGCTAAGAGTATTCTGCTGCGTAGTGTATTATATCCGCTTATATAGAAATTAATTTCGGTCATTAGTGTTGATTGCTTGCCTTATTGATAAGGTATTGTGATAACAAGGGAACAGGGCGACCTGTTGCATTTTTTCCTTTCCAAGCAGTCCCTGCAATATCAATATGCGCCCATTCATAGTCTTCAGTAAACTTAGCTAAAAAACAAGCGGCGGTAATTGTGCCAGCAGTAGAGCCGCCAATATTACCTACATCAGCAAAGGCACTTTTTAATTGTTTGCTATACGCCTCACCCATTGGCAGTTGCCATGCTTTATCATTAATATCAGTTCCAGCCTCCATTATATCTGCGGCAAGTTCATCACTATTGGCAAGTACAGCGGAAATATGATGACCGAGTGCGACTATACAAGCCCCTGTGAGCGTTGCGGTATCAATCACTACTTCAGGATTATAACGACCGACATAAGTGAGGGCATCGCAAAGTACCAGTCTGCCTTCTGCATCCGTATTAAGCACTTCAATGGTTTTGCCTGACATAGAGGTGACGATATCACCGGGTTTAGTCGCTTCGCTACTTGGCATATTTTCAGCTGCCGCCAGCACCGCAACCAAGTTAAGTGGTAATTGCATTTCAGCGCAGGCATTAACAGTACCCATTACGCTCGCTGCACCACTCATATCAAACTTCATTTCATCCATATTCGAACTGGGTTTAATAGAAATTCCACCCGTATCAAAGGTTACGCCTTTGCCGACTAAAGCAATAGGTCGGCTGGAGTCATTGGCTCCGTTATACTGCAAGACAATCATTTTTGCAGGCTGTTTACTTCCCTTGCTAACAGAAAGAAAAGACCCCATACCTAGCTCTTGCATGTGAGCCTCATCAAGCACCTCAACCTTAACGGAATCGTATTGACGACCCAATGATTGCGCCGTTTCAGCTAAAAAAGTAGGCGTGCAAATATTGGCAGGCTGATTAGCAAGATCGCGTGATAAATGCATTCCCTTTGCAATTGCTTTGCCCTGTTTTAGTATCTTAGCAACATTGCAAGGCGGTTCAGTAGTGAATGCAATACAGACCTGTTCAAGCTTCGATTTATTTTTAGGGTCACTTTTATATTTATCAAAACGGTAAATACTATCTGCAAAGGTTAAAATACTCTGTCGCATTGATTGCTCGCAAATAATGCGTTCAGATAAGGTATCTAATAAAAACAAAGTCGCATGTTTAGCAGAGGTTTCTGCAATTTTTTTACTGGCTTTTTTAACCACAGTACGAGCTGTTTTTTGATTAAACTCGTTTTCTTTACCACAACCAATTAATAAAACGCGAGGACATTGCAAGCCCGTATCAGCATAAAGCAGATGAGACTCCCCACACTTTCCTGAAAAATCAGCAACATTTAAAAATCTGCTAATCATTTCATTGCTGGCATTATTTATTTGCTGTGCTGCTATTGATAGTTCTTTATCAGCAAAAATGGAAACTACAAGGCAGTCAGATTTTACTTCAGAAGGGTTGCTAGATGTCAGTAAGCTGTAATTCATTTGGATATTATTCTCTATTATATTATATTTTTTAAAGTGTCTTTTCTCAGTCAGCATAAATTTTGGTGGATCAATGCTTAAGAAAGTTCCTAATACTCTATTTAGCTTAAATTCAGCTCAATTTCCACTATTGCAACAAAATTCATCAATGAATGCATTGCAATAGGAATATAAAGTGAGCCTGTTTTAACTTTAACATAGGCTAAAAGTAAGCCAATAAAAAAGATAAGCACTATTTCATATAGACCATACTGTAGATGAATACCAGCCCATATTGCAGATGTAATGATTGCTGTTGCGATAAAACCAAGTGATGAATGACGTAACCCTTCAAATAAAAAACCTCGAAATAAAATTTCTTCAAAAAAAGGTGCGCCAATAATAAGAGCAAATAAAAGCAATGCAGGATGTTCAGCACTTTGATAAATATCCACCATGATCTGCGGGGTAGGATGATGGCTAAGTGTTGCGATAATATTCATAAAACCAATAACAATTAGCATAAGAATCAGATATTTAATAAGAGTACGAAGCCTAATGGGGTATAAGCGAAGATAATCCTCAATGCTTTGTTGTTTATGCCAATGAATAAAAGCAAAGGTGATTAAAATACCGAATATGGTCGAAAAAATTTCAGCAATACTAATAGCATCTCCATTGCTAAGTAGCGAATTAAGAAAAGCAGTCTTATCTATTGCAAGATGACTGCTGAATTGACTTTGGGCATAAAGAATAAAAGCGACTGCCTGAGTTATAATAAAGGTAAGTAATATCAACAAGCTAAGAGCAATAGTTGCTCCTAGACCCCAATATTTATTATTTGTATTATCGTTGTTAGAAGTCATAATTTGAGGATGGTTTTAAAGAAAGGGGAAGGGAATCTTTCATATTTATGTTATAAAATCCATTAAAATAATAAAAAAAATTGCATTCTAGGTCGGTAGGCTGTACCCTTCCGCGATTTAATTTTAACGGAAGAATGAACGTGTCTTCTATAACAATAGATTTTTAGGGGTAATTAAAATGCGTCAGACACTTGTTGCTGGAAACTGGAAAATGAATGGCTCAAAAGAGAGTATTCAGTCATTACTAAGCGGTATCTCTGCGGGTATGTCAGATGTTGCAAACACTAAAGTTGTTGTTTGTGCGCCCTTTATTTATATCCCTTTAGTTGCTGAACAATTAGCAGATTCTGAGATTGGTTTTGGTGCAGAAAATATTTCCGAATATGAAGCGGGAGCTTATACAGGTGAGATTTCAGCCGCAATGCTCAATGATTTTTCCTGTCAATACGTGATTGTTGGTCACTCCGAACGCCGTAGTCTTTATGGTGAGCAAGATTCTGATACCGCTAAAAAATATGCAGCAGCAAGAAATGCAGGAATAACACCGATTCTTTGTCTTGGTGAATCACTAGAAGAAAGAGAGCAAGGCATTACAGAAGAAGTCGTTTCTCGTCAGCTAGACGCTGTGCTAGATCAAGAAGGCGTTGAATCGTTAGCAGATGCTGTGATTGCTTATGAACCTGTTTGGGCAATTGGTACAGGTATGACAGCAACACCAGAGCAAGCGCAAGAAGTGCATCAATTCATCCGTGAAAAAATTGCTACAATGAATGCTGATATCGCTGAAAAAGTACAAAT
>JALVEA010000448.1 GCA_027008665.1 Thiotrichaceae bacterium
TGGTTTCGTGGTTGGTTTCTTACAGGTTTCCCATGGCTGTATTTAGGCAATAGTCAAATAGATAGCGTATTAGTTTATATTGCGCCCATTACAGGTGTATTAGGTGTTAGCCTGCTCAGTGCTTTACTAGCAGGGACAATCGCCTCTTTTTTTGTTTTTAAACAAACAAATCAATATAAAATACTGACTATTTTTATAATAGTCAGTATTTTTTCAGGCTCGTGGGCAATGGGGAAAATAAATTGGACAGAGGCAAAAGGCAAACCGATTACAGTGAGTTTGATACAAGGGAATATTCTACAAGAAGAAAAATGGCTTCCAGAAAATAAGCTTCCCACCCTAGCACTTTATAAGAAACTAACACAAGAAAACTGGAAAAGTGATTTAATTATCTGGCCAGAAACGGCGATTCCTGATCTTTTTTCTTCTCATATAGAAAATTTTATTATTCCCCTACAACAAGAAGCTGAAGCAAATAAAACGGATTTACTACTTGGTGGGTTTTATCAAAATGAACAAGGAAAACTTGAAAATAGTGTACTTGCCTTAAGCCAAGGTAGACGTGAAATTTACTCCAAACAGCATCTTGTTCCCTTTGGTGAATACATCCCCTTGCTAGGCTACCTTCGTTGGCTTAATCAATGGATGCAAATACCCGCAGATAATCTCAATGCTGGCAAAGGAGCAACGACTTTACAACTTTCAGACAATATTGCACAACTATCCATCTGTTATGAAGATGCCTACACCAATGAAACCCTAAAAGGGCTACCACAGGCAAATATGCTTGTCAATGTTAGCAACGACGGTTGGTTTACAGGCTCCATAGAACCACATCAACACATGGAAATCGCCCGTATGCGAGCCATTGAAACAGGACGTTATCTACTACGAGCCACCAATATTGGTGTATCAGGAATAGTCAATACAAAAGGAGAGCTAATAGCAACTAAACCCCCTTACTCCACTCAAGTCATTACCCACCGCGTACAACCCTTTACAGGCAGCACCCCCTTTATTCAATGGGGCAATTGGGGAATTATTGTAATTATCAGCCTACTATTACTCTTAGGATATTTTATAAAAGCAAAGTAGAAAAAGTTGGTTTCACAAAAACTAAACAGAGTTTTTTTCAAAAACTTAGCGAGATAGGTCGGCTAAGATGCGCATTGCACTAAGCTAAAATTCAAGTGTAATCTGTCTGCGCATCACCAGCCGACAATATCGCCTATAGGGGTAGGGAAGTTTTACCTCCCCTCCCTATGAACCGTACGTACTATTTATTTAGGAGACTTATAATTATAGTGATTAATTATGGGTGTCATAGATTTGCTCGAAATATAAGTGACTTTATAAATGATTTTTTATTAGAAAATTGGTTTATAGAAAATTAAAAATCTAAATCGAGCCTGCAGCCTGTTCATCGGCATAATAGGATGAGCGTACCATTGGTCCGCTTGCTACATGGGTAAAACCCATTTTATAGCCAATGATTTCCATTTGCTTAAATTCATCGGGTGTTACAAACCGCTCTACTGCTAAATGATCTAAACTCGGTTGTAAATATTGCCCTAGGGTCAACATATCACAACCATGATCACGTAAATCTTGCATTACCGTTTCCACTTCTTGCAATGTTTCACCTAACCCTAACATTAAACCTGATTTTGTGGGTAAATCGCTA
>JALVEA010000449.1 GCA_027008665.1 Thiotrichaceae bacterium
TTAAAACCAGATAAAGCCTTTCAGGTTTCTATTCAGAGTATCAATAGTGATTCCATTACAGCAACATGGGAAATAGCCGATGGCTATTATATGTATCAAAAACGTTTTTCTTTTAGCACGGATACATCTAATGTTGTACTAGGAAAGCCTATTTTTCCTGAGGGTATTTCCAAAGATGACCCTGTTTTTGGGAAAGTTATTGTATACCGTAAGCGTGTGTCCATAAAAATACCCATTGAAAATAAGAGCAATTCAAGCTCAATTAAACTAAAAACTAAATCACAAGGCTGTGCTGATTTAGGGGTTTGCTATCCACCTCAAAAAGTTTCATTAAATGTTAAATTAGCAAAAACAGCTGAAATTACCCCTCCTATTAGCATTAATAGCCTTTCAGGTATTGATACCTCTACGGATAATGGCGAAACATCTGATTCAGGATCAATAATCACAACAACGACTGCAACAAAACCCTCAGACCTAGCAAAAGAACTAGGTATTCCAACCTTTGGAAAAAAAACAAACAACGATGGTCCTGTTCCTCCTGATATCGCCTTTGCTTTTGATATCACCGCACAAGATAAACAAACCTTAAATGCACGCTGGCAAGTTTTAGAAGGGCATTATCTATATCAGAAAAAAATCAGATTCCGCCTAATTGATGCCCAAGGTATTAAGCTAGGCGAATGGATAATGCCAAAAGGCAAGCAACACAAAGACCCAACTTATGGTAATCCCATCGTCTACGATAAAGACTTTGAAGTAAAAATCCCTTTAATTGGAAAAGCAGACTCAATCACCATAAAAACCATTTACCAAGGTTGCTCAAAATCAACTGGTATCTGTTATCCACCACAAAATAAAACGCAAACTATTGATCTTAGTTCAGCTCCAGAACCAAGTCAGACTCAAACTCTTACGGGTCTTAGCGATATTCAGAATACCGAAAGCAAGAATAATGGTGAAAAAATATCAGAACAGGATCGCTTTGCTAATATTCTAAAAGATAACAATCTACTCACGATTCTTGGGCTATTTTTCATTGCAGGTTTAGCACTCACCTTTACCCCTTGTGTCTTCCCCATGATTCCTATTCTTTCTGGTATTATTTCAGGTCAAGGTGATAATATTTCCAAGAAAAAAGCCTTTGTCCTCTCTTTGGCCTATGTTCTTCCGATGGCATTAACCTATGCTGTCGTCGGTGTTCTAGCTGGACTCAGCGGGGAAAGCCTAACAGCAGCCTTACAAACACCTTGGGTTATTGCTGCTTTCGCACTGCTTTTTGTTATTCTTTCTTTGGCTATGTTTGGCTTCTACGAACTACAAATGCCAGCTAGCATTCAAAACAAGCTAACCAGTGTTAGTAATCAACAAAAAGGCGGCACATTAATCGGGGCAGCAATTATGGGAATGCTATCCGCGCTCATTGTTGGCCCTTGTGTCACCGCTCCCTTAACAGGTGCATTGATCTTTATTGCTGATACTAAAGATGCATTTCTTGGTGGCTTATCACTGTTTATGTTAGGCATTGGGATGGGCGTCCCCTTATTAATGATCGGCACTGTCGCAGGTGAAATACTCCCTAAAGCGGGCGCATGGATGGATAACGTTAAAGCCGTCTTTGGTGTATTAATGCTTGGACTTGCTATTTGGATGCTAGAACGTATTCTACCCGTTGAAATAACC
>JALVEA010000450.1 GCA_027008665.1 Thiotrichaceae bacterium
TATAGGGGCAAATCCAACATCAAACCATCCGCGTTTTGTCAAAGAATTGGTTGCTTGCCGACGACGCGGTGGTCATGTCATTGTTATTAACCCTGCTAAAGAAAAAGGCTTGGTTGACTTTACTTTACCAAGCGATTGGCGTTCCATGATAAGTGGCGGATCAGAAGTTGCCTCACTCTATTTACAACCGAATATTGGGGCGGATATTGCGGTTTTAAAAGGGATTGCCAAGGCATGTTTAACCCAAAATGGACAAGATCAAGCCTTTATTGATCAGCATACTGAAGGGTTTGTTGAATATATGGCTGATATTGAACAAACAACATGGCAGGACATTACTGCATTCTCTGGTATTGAACAAACTACTTTAGAGCGGGTTGCACAATATTATACGGATGCCAAAAAAGTGGTCTTCGCATGGGGGATGGGGGCGACACAACATTTGCATGGTGTTGATAATATTGAATCAATTGTTAATCTTGCTTTATTACGTGGCATGGTGG
The DNA here is from genome assembly GCA_027008665.1 of Thiotrichaceae bacterium. Lineage (GTDB taxonomy): Bacteria > Pseudomonadota > Gammaproteobacteria > Thiotrichales > Thiotrichaceae > JAGLBW01. Next base: position 504 of record JALVEA010000450.1, read on the forward strand.
GGCAAACAGGGGCTGGACTTTTACCCTTACGTGGGCATAGCAATGTTCAAGGTGTCGGTTCAATGGGGGTTGCACCTGCATTAAAAGAAGCCGTATTACAAAATATTGAACAATATATTGGAATCCCCCTGCCTCAGCATAAAGGGCTAGATACCTTAGGATGCTTACAAGCCGCACAGGATGGCATGATGGATCTTGCTTTTATTCTCGGCGGTAATTTATTTGCAGCAAGTCCTGATTCCATCTTTACAGAACAAGCATTGGAACGTATACCTTTTAAGGTATATCTCAATCCCACCTTAAATCAAGGTCATGTACATGGTGTCACTGATGAGGTTCTTATTTTGCCTGTAACGGTGCGTGATGAAGAAAAACAAGCTACTACACAAGAATCAATGTTCAACTATGTGCGTATTAGCGAAGGGGGAATTTATCGTTTTCCTGATCTCTATTCAGAAATTGAATGGATTTCTCGTCTTGCCAAGCATTTAATTTCTACTGATATTTTTGATTTTTCTATTTTTTCCAAACATCAAAGCATTCGTGAAGCCATTGCCAAAAGCGTCCCTGGTTTTTCTGCTTTACAAAAAGCAGATCAATCTCGTGAAGAATTTCAAATTGAAGGACGCACTTTTTATTCACCTCAATTCCCCACCCTACATGGCAAAGCTATTTTCCATACTCACCCTATGCCAGAATATGCACAGCATTATGCAAAAAGAAAACATTATGAAACATCGCTTTATCGCATGAGTTCTATTCGTAGTGAAGGGCAATTTAATACGATTATTTATGAACAAGAAGATCTATACCGCGATCAACAACAACGCTGGATCGTTTTAATGAATGCAAATGATATGAAACGCGAAGGACTCGCTGAAAATGATAAAGTAACCCTAGAAAACGAAACAGGTTATATGAAAGATCTTAATGTCCGTAGTTATGCTATTCCAACTGGGAATGTAATGACTTATTTCCCCGAAGCAAATGTCTTAATTCCTAAAACAACAGATCAACGTAGCAAAACACCAAGTTATAAATCAATTATTATTCGGCTTGTTAAAACCACCCCTTAGCTAAAGCTAGAGGGACTTGGTAGGGGAATAAATTCCCCGTTCTGCGTTCCTAAATAAATTTAAGAACGAGTAATATTTCCCCATACAAGTCATCCGCCTCACCTAACGGTATCGGGCTAAAGACTAACTTCCTCATTTAATCAAACAAATAGCCAAACGCCAATCCCGACAACAAAAAACGCATAGCCTAAAAAAAAGAAACATTTCTTTTTAGGGGTTTCAAGTTGTTTTTTTGCTGCTAATTGTTTTTCTAAAAAAACACCAACAACTTTTTGGCATTCATGACAGCAGAGCTGCTTGTTCTCACCATTGATCGTGATATTAATAAGCTTCCTTTTCTTCTTAGCTAAACTCACACCACAATGGTAACAGTTTGCTTCTAATAAATGACTCATCCCCCCTCTCCTTGATAAAAAACAAAATTAATTGTTGTCATAATATATTTTAATTTATAACTTATAAAGTGTTTATTTTTTACCAACTAGAGAGATTTTGCTATTGCTATCAACTGTTGCTTACCCTTATCTATTACTAATAATTAATCCTATTCAGTAGCATAATCCCCTATAGTTTTGCCTCTTTCCCAATGGAGATTTATAGGAATAGGAATGACCCATAAACAAAGTTTTGAAACGCTTCAACAGTATATTGAAGGAAAAATAATAGGGCAGAAAAAACTAGTAAACCGATTGCTATTAGCGTTATTAGCCGATGGTCATATGCTAGTTGAAGGCGCACCCGGTTTAGCTAAAACAAGGGCAATTCAAGTGCTTAGTGAGGCGGTTGAGGGTGATTTTCACCGCATTCAATTTACCCCTGATCTCTTACCTGCTGATATTACAGGTACTGAAATTTTTCAACCTCAGGATGGTAGTTTCCAGTTTCAAAAAGGTCCTTTATTTCATAATCTGATTCTTGCCGATGAAATTAACCGCGCCCCTGCTAAAGTGCAGTCTGCTTTATTAGAGGCAATGGCAGAGCATCAAATTACCGTTGCGGGAAGCACGCATCCATTACCTGAGCCGTTTATGGTCATGGCAACACAAAATCCGATTGAGCAGGAAGGGACTTATCATTTGCCTGAAGCACAACTTGACCGTTTTTTAATGCATGTTGTTGTTGACTATCCTGATTTAGAAGCAGAACAGGCGATTTTACGTTTGAATCGTGCCGAAGCATTAGAGCAAATTCAGCATCAAGAACAAACGCAAGAACCGATTATCAGCGTTGCCGAAATTATTGCAGCCCGCCAAGATGTGATGCAAATCTATATGGCTGATAATGTTGAGCAATATATTTTGCAATTGGTGATGGCATCACGTAACCCCGATGCTTATGGTGATCAGTTAAAAGATGTGATTGCTTATGGCGGTAGTCCACGCGCCACAATGGCATTGGATCGTTGCGCTCGCGCCCATGCATGGTTAGAAGGCAAGGATTATGTTGGCCCCGATGATGTACAGGCCATTGCCCATTGTGTGTTACGACATCGTATTTTATTAACCTTTGAAGCCGAAGCCCAAGGCTACACTTCTGATAAAGTGATTGATCAATTGCTTTCACTGGTCGCTGTTCCTTAAACTTATGTTGAATAATGCTTTTATTAATAAAGGAGTGAATACATCGCTCAAAGGCGATGGACTGATTCAAAGCTCTGTTAATTCCCTGTTACGGCAACAAAGCAGTGCCTCATTACTACAACGAGGACGACAAAAAATTCGCGCACCGCAAGCTGGGCAACATTTATCGGTCTATAAAGGCCGTGGTATGGATTTTGCCGAATCCCGTGCTTATATGGCAGGGGATGATATTCGTGCCATGGATTGGAAGGTCACCGCACGGACAGGCATCCCGCATACTAAAATTTTTCAAGAAGAACGCGAACGCCCTATTTTAATCTGGACCGATCTACGCCCTCCTATGTTCTTTGCGACCCGTGGGCGTTTTAAATCAGTGATGGCAACGGAGATTGCAAGTCTATTGATATGGAAAAGTTGGCTCGATGGTGATAGAGCAGGTGGTATGATTATTGGGGCGGAACAACATATTGAAGTGCGTCCTGCGCGTAGCAAAGCGAAGGTTCTACAACTGCTACAACATTTAGCCGATTATTCTCAACAATTAGCCCATCATGCCACTTTGCATCATGTATCTACACAAAGTGAGTCATTAGCACAGTCTTGGAAGCGATTGCGACGTGTGACTTCCTCTGGCTCGCAAGTTTTTATTATTAGTGATTTTCGTGGCTTAAATAATGGGGCGGAAAAACAATTATTATCCATTAGCCGTCATGCCGCCATTAGCTTGATCCAAATTAGTGATCCCTTTGAACAACAACTTCCTAAAACCCAGCAAATAAAGAAACAACGTTTTTCATTAACTAATGGGCAACGATTTTTACGTCTTAATTTTGCAAATAAAAAAACCCGTGCGCAATATCAGCATAATAAGCAACAGCTTAGCGAACAATTAATGCAATTGACCAATAAAACCAAAGCAAAGCTTATTCATATATCCACTAAAGATAGTGATAATCAACGTCTTATGAAGCTTTCTGGGGGGGCTATATGAGTATAAACAGCCTTCCTACCGCTGGTACAAATATCCCTGCTGCCCCCTTAGGGCAACTCAAGGATATTCATCTACCTGATGCGGTTTCATGGTGGCCTTTAGCCCTTGGATGGTGGGTTTTATTATTTTTAGTCTTAGTTATCATTGCTTTAGGTGTTTACCTTTATATCCGTAGTCAACGACAAACACGGCAAGAAATCATTATTGAGCAAGCATTGCAACATTTCGATAGATTACAAACACAAGCATTAAATGCTAAAACATTAATTATGGAGTTATCCGCGTTGCTACGTCGGACGGCTATTTCTTTATATGGACGCGAGAAAATTGCCAATCTAACAGGGAAAAACTGGTTATTATTTTTAAATGAATATGGTTCAACAACGGCATTTACAGAAGGCGTTGGGCAAGTATTTGCAGATCAACCTTATCGTCCTCATGTTGATTATCATCGTCAGGCTTTATTAGGATTGACACATGACTGGCTGAAAAAGCAATTACTTAAATCCTTAGAAAAAGAACAAAAACAACAAGATAGGAAGAAACACAATGCTTGAGTTTGAATGGGCATGGCTATTTCTTTTACTCCCACTGCCCCTTTTAATCCGCAAATTGATTAAACCTGTTAAACAATACCGTGAACAGGCATTACAAGTCCCTTTTTTAGATGATTTTAATCATGTTGCTATTAGCAATACGTCCAATCATTTTTCATGGCCGATCCTTTTTTTCAGTACGATTGCATGGCTGGCGTTAGTCACTGCAGTAGCACGCCCCGTGATGGTGGGGGAGTCAATTAGCCTCCCAATGAAAGGTCGTAATATTATGCTAGCCATTGACCTTTCAGGCAGTATGCGAGAGCGAGATTATCGTTTGGGTGATCAATGGGTTGATCGCCTCACTGCGACCAAATTTGTGGCGAGTGAATTTATTCAACGTCGTAAGGGCGACCGTATTGGCTTAATACTCTTTGGTGATCAAGCCTATCTGCAAACCCCGTTGACCTTTGATCGTGCAACAGTGACTAGAATGTTAGCTGAGGCCGCTTTAGGTTTGGCAGGACAAAAAACAGCGATTGGTGATGCCATTGGCTTAGCAGTAAAACGCTTACGCGCTCAAAATGATAATGAACACGTCTTGATTTTATTGACTGATGGTGAAAATACCGCAGGTAGCGTGGACGTTTATGAGGCAGCCGAGATTGCCGCACAACAAAATATTAGAATTTATACCATTGGAATTGGAGCAGATAATCAGCAATCAATTAACTTTTTTCAACGCAGTTCACTCGATGAGGCCACTTTAAAGAAAATTGCCAAAATGACCAAAGGAAAATATTTTCGAGCGCGAGATACCCAAGAATTTCAGCAAATTTATGCCGAATTAGATCGTTTAGAACCCATTGTGCGTAAACAAGAACAATGGCGACCCCGTACTGACCTGTTTTATCTACCGCTTTTCATTGCATTATTGTGCTTTTCTTTAGCCGTTGTATTGCGTCATCGTTCACTTTAATCTTTTATTTTAGACATATATAAAATGATACTTGCAGATTTCCATTTCTTATATCCACTTTGGTTTTTATTGCTACCGATACTGGCGGGATTTATTTGGTGGTTAAATCAGATTCATAGCGGTAGTACACAATGGAATGATTTTATTGATGAAAATCTTCGCCCTTATATCCTCAGTAGGGGTTCAGGCGAGAAAAATAAAACCTTTATTATCAGCGTTGCATTAGCGGGATTAATTGCGATTTTTGCACTAGCTGGTCCTAGTTGGGATAAACGCACCGTCCCTGCTTTTCAAACCCAACAAGGACTTGTGCTGGCAATGGATTTATCCACCTCCATGATTCTCAATGATATTACACCCTCCCGCCTAGTCCGCGCCCGCTTTAAATTAATCGACCTACTTAAATTACGCAAAGAAGGGCAAACAGGATTAGTGGTCTTTGCAGGGGCTGCTTTTGCGGTCTCACCATTGACCGATGATGTCAATAATATTATTGAACAAGTAAAACATTTAAACCCCAATATTATGCCCTCACAAGGCAGTCGCATCGACCTTGCCATTGAGGAGGCGGTGACCTTATTAAAACAAAGCGACTTTAAAAAAGGACATATTTTATTAATAACTGATGGTCTTTCTAATCTAAAACAAAGCATTGAAAGCGCGGAAAAAGCTAAAAAACAAGGCTATAAAGTTTCAGTATTAGCCATTGGAACCCACAAAGGAGCAACCATTCCTCTTGCTGGAGGGCGCGTTTATACCAAAGCAGATGGTACACCAATCATTGCCGCCTTAAATGAAGAAGAATTACAACAAGTCGCTAAAGCAGGTGGCGGATATTATAAATTATCAGAATTAGCCGATAATGATATCCAATATTTTCAGCAACAGTTTTCACTAAAAAATAGCGACAAACTTAATAATAAAATCGTTGAGAAAAAAGACCGAGAAGTTGAGTACTGGAATAATGCCGGTATTTATTTAAGTTTATTACTGATTCCTTTGGCTTTATTAGCATTTCGTCGTGGTATTTTATTTTCTTTATTATTTATTTTATTACTCCCACAACCTAAAACCGCCAATGCCTATGAATGGGATGCTTTGTGGAAAAATGAAAATCAACGCGGACAAATAGCATTAAATAATAATCAAGCAGATAAAGCGCTTAAACTTTTTAAACGTCCTGATTGGAAAGCCGCAGCTGCTTATCGGAATAAAGAATATAAAAAAGCAGCTCAATTATATTCTCAATTAAATACCGCTGATGCCTTTTATAATCAAGGTAATGCATTTGCAAGGCTAGGGCAATATGACAAAGCAATTGCCGCTTATAATAAA
>JALVEA010000451.1 GCA_027008665.1 Thiotrichaceae bacterium
TTATTGGCTCTTCACTAAATAGTGTGCTGTCAGGGTAAACCATACTCAGCTAAAATCTGAAGCCTGAAGTTTTCAAAATTACGGAAGCCACAGGCTCGCCAAATAATAGAGCGGATAGCGCGATTCATACCTTCAACGAATCCATTGGTTATCCGCTCATCAAAATAGTTCAAGATTTCAGCCCACCAATTTTTCAGGGTCTTGACAAAAGCCAACAAGTATTTGTTGTTGGTCTGCTGAACCTTAAAAACCCAAGCCATTAGAAAACGTCTAGCTCGCTCACGGTCATGAATGCGTTCAAAAATGAGCCGGAATTCTTCTTTAAGCAAATATGCCTGACGTAAATCAGCGTCCGCCGTTATGGCAGTCATTAATTGTTGCTCTTGTTCTTCCGTCAGTGTATCTCGGTTACGAACCAGTAACCAACGAGACCCCTTGAGTGCGTTGGCGGTGGCTTCATCTGCTTGTCGTTGAATTTGGCGACGCGCTTTTGTGAGTTGTTCGTTGAGATTTTTCATAACATGAAACCGGTCAGCGACAATTTTCGCCTGTGGCAATTCCTTTTTCACAAAAGCGCGATAGGGTCGCCACATATCCATAGAGACAACCCGAATCGCTTTTCTTTCTCCAGAAGAGCGTGTTTTTAGCCAGGTAACAATTGCTTTTTGCTCTCGAGTGGGTAATACAGCCAAGACACAACGCCGTTCCAAATCTGACAGAACCAAAACATATTGCTTATGCCGCTTCTTGAGGGCAATTTCATCCATACCCAATACCCGAACCCGTTTCCATGACAATTGTGAGCAGTGCTGTTTAGCCCACTTCTTGAAAATGCCTTGCACCGTCGATTGGCTCAGGTGATAGCTTTCGGCTGTTTCCTTCCGACTGCATCGCAGGCAATGTCGGTAAATTTCTTGTTCAAAGCGGTACGTTTGCCGTCGTCGCCAACCGATACTTGATAGTTCTTCCGTAAAACGCAAGCCACAATCGAGACATTCAAAGCGGCGTATACGAAAATGGAGAAAGGTGCGTTTGCCCCATACATCACAATCCCGCACACATCGCTCTTTATACTGCTTGATCGTTGTCGAAACAGTTTGGCAATGAGGGCAAATACCTGCCTCCAATGTTAGCTCACAAAACAGATGCAAAATATCTTGTATATTGGTTGTTTCGACACTGTAGCCAGTCACTGCAAAATGAGGTAAATCTAAGAGTCGGGTCAATGTTGCCTCTTCAATCCAGCAAATTACGGTGTGGATGCCCTGTTTTACAGCACGGGCTGCATCTAATGCTCGATTGACAAGGGCAGGAAGTAAGAGTAAATTGTTAATATACATTAGGGTCAACTCCGTTTGTAATAGTTTAGAAATCTTACAATACGGGTTGATCCTTATTTTTTCAACTCTTTAGCACACTATTTGATGAAGAGCCCATTATAATTGTGAGGTGGCTCTATCGGAATTGCAATCAATAGTGGGTTAACTGGCGACCAATTTAATGCAATTTGGTTAGCCAAAGCATTAAGCAGGCTGCTTGGAAGAGAACGGCTACTCCATATTATTTCTAAAGTGTCTGTATCAATAATATACCAACAGCTAAAGGCCACCACCTGTTCACCACACTCTCCTTTAACTGCGATAGCGGTTTCATCTGCAAACCAATGCAATCCTGCA
>JALVEA010000452.1 GCA_027008665.1 Thiotrichaceae bacterium
CCTGGAGGAGATTTTGCTATTAATGACTTTAAAAAGCTGTGCCAACAACTAAACAATCAATACCGTTTTTTATCCCCAAAAGAAGCAAACTATTTTATTAGACAGTACGGAACAAGGGCAAAAAATATATTAGGAAAAGCCACATCCTACCAAGATTTAGGACAAGCCTTTAGTCAAGGACTTTACCAAGCAGAAGTTGAATATTTAATTCAAACAGAATGGGCGCTAACAGCCGAAGATATTTTATGGCGACGCACTAAACTTGGTTTATATTTCACAAAACAACAACAAGAAACACTTGAAAAATGGTTAAATAGTCACCCACCTCTCAGCTAAAGACAGAGAGGTAGCTAACAATTATAAATTTTCGTTTAAATCATTGACTAAAAGTTGGTTTAGCCAGAAAGTCACCTTTTTAAAAGAAGCGTTCTTATTACCATCTTCATTGACTAAACGATTTTTATAAGGGGTTTCAAATCCCAAATGGAAAATACCATCAAAGACTTTATTCACTGCATTTTTTCCATATAAACGGGTTTTAGCACCATCACTTTGTACTTTATGAAAACCAGTTTCTTCATTGTCTTCATCATCGCCGTGTATTTGCGCCCATGCTTCACTGTGATGTTCCACCAAATAAGCATTAATACGCTTTACATCTCGGACAGTGAGTACACCATTTTCAGCAGCATCCGTTTCTTTAATCGCCTCAATAATAAAATGATTCATTTGATTGGCGGCATCCGCCCCTTCACGCAGATCACCTAAGGATATCCGTTTTTGTAAACCACTGTCTTGATAAATAATATCAATGATTTGATCCAAACCTGTTCCTGTCGTACCAATAACTTCTGTTATATCAGGATTAATAAAAATACCCGCTTCCAAATCATTGCGTAACAGTGCATCTAACCATTTGGCAACTCGCTTATAGCTTGCATTATTGGCCCCATCTTCATTTAACAAACGGTTTTTACGATGACTTTCAAAACCGAGATGATAAATACTATCTGCTACACGATTAATTGCATTTTTCCCAAAAAGTTTAGTTCTTGCACCGTTTCCACGCACTTTGTGAAAGCCCGTTTCATCGCCATTGTCCTCATCATCTCCATGTATTTCAACCCATTCATCGTGATACAGACGAAATATATAATCATTCATTTCGCGTGTATCAACCGTAGTGATACGATGATCATTAGCAGCACCTGTTTGAATAATGGCTTCTAATAAAATTTCATTCATACGACTTGCACAAGAGATTGCATCCGCAATATTCTCTGGGGTTACTTTTTTATTCAAATGTTTGTCATTTTGAATAATATTGATAATTTGCTCTAAACCAGCTCCTGTACCAGCGGTATTTGCCATGATAATGGAAGGTGTTAAACCTAATGCAGGTACAATGCAACATGCTTTTAAAAAGTTTCTTCTATTCATTTTTTTGCCCTATATTTGTGGTGAGTGATCCTTTATAAATAGCACAAAAAATAACCAAAAAATAGGGGGACAAGACAAGTTGCAGGCATAGTGATAGCGTTATATCGTCTTTGAAGAGTTTTTTTCTAAAAATTTATCATTTAGAATAAGTAGTTAATGCTTATTTTCAATAGGCACAAAAAAACCGCATTTAATGCGGTTTTTTAATCTATTAAGAAGTATAAAATTACTTCCA
>JALVEA010000453.1 GCA_027008665.1 Thiotrichaceae bacterium
ACCTGCGAAAATATATGCAAATGAAGGCGTAGCACAAATGTTGTTTTTTGAATCAGATCAAGTCTGTGAAACTTCCTATAAAGATCGAGGTGGAAAATATCAAGGACAAAAAGGGGTAACATTGCCTAAAGCATGATCTTTTGAAATTTGTTGCGTATAATTGAATATTATTAAAGTAGCAATTCTATTAATTAAAAAGTTTCAAACTGTAATAGGCATATCCAATTGGGCTATTGATTATTTGAAATTTTTAGAGGGATGGTAAAATATGAATTCTGAAAAAGTCCTGTTTGCCTTTTTTATTGTTTTAGCCCTAACACTTAATTTTGGTTTCTTTGTTGGCAGTTTTGATCTTCCAGAACATCATAATGCTTATAGCTTATTTGCGGCGATTGTCGTGAGCTTAATTGCAACAGTGTTAAAATTTGGAGACCGAACTCATATTGGCGCGGTATTTTTAGCCACTAGTTTAGTTGCTGATCTTCAATTGCTTACAGCAGCGATTGTTTGGGGTATGGTAGAACAGGTTTTTGATGGTGTTCTAAGTGGAGGCTCATTAGCAAGTGTTGTTTCATTGTCAGGTGGGGCTTTAGTTGCAAACTTTATTTCCGTTATTTTATTGGTGGCAGAAACAATTACCGTTCGTCGATAACCTCAATAGCAAATACCTATGCCTAATCTAATTTACATTATTTTACGACGGTTACGCTCTCCTCTTATTTTTTTAATTCTTGTTTATGCTATCTCGATGACGGGGTTTGTTTTAATTTCTGGCGTAGATAATCAAGGACAAGTTCACCATATGTCTTTTTTTGAGGCATTTTATTTTGTTAGTTTTATGGGAACAACGATTGGTTTTGGTGAGATTCCTTACACTTTTGTTGCCGAACAACGCTATTGGACACTGCTTTCTCTCTATGCGACCGTTATTGCATGGTTATACGCCATTGGTTCTATTTTAGGGGCATTTCAAGACCCAGCCTTTCGCCAACAATTAAAACGTAATGCATTTAGTCGTGCTGTACTTCGCATACGTGAGCCTTTTTATCTGATTTGTGGTTATGGTGATACAGGGACTCAACTGGTTCGCTCATTAGCTAAAGAAGGTATCTTATCGGTTATTATTGATCACGATCAAAACCGTATTAATGAGCTTGAAATTACTGATTTCATTGTTCAGCCTTTATGGCTTTGTGCAGATGCCTCGCATTCAGAAGTATTGGAAAGTGCAGGTATAAAGCATCCTTGGTGTACAGGTATTATAAGTTTAGCAAATAATGATACCGTTAATTTAACCGTGGCGATTATAGCGCATCTACTCAATCCTAATGTACGCTTAATTTCCCGTGCAGAAACGCCCGAAGCTGAGGCAAATATTTTATCTTTTGGGGCGAACGAGGTTATTAATCCTTTTGATATCTTTGCCTCCTATTTAGCACTTGCATTACACTCTCCTAGTTTATCTGTTTTATTTGACTGGATGACAGCAGCGCCAGGAGACCCTATTAAAGAACCCGTTTTCCCCAATCATGGTATGTGGATTATCTGTGGTTTTGGAAAGTTTGGAGAAGCTTTATATCACCATCTCAGTGCTGGAGGCGAAGACTTACGAATTATTGATGCGGATCGAAATAAACGCAATATGCCCTCAGGAACCGTGATAGGACGAGCCACAGAAGCAAAGACTTTAATAAAGGCAAATATCGAATCAGCCGTTGGGCTTATTGCGGGTACAGAAAATGATGCTGATAATTTATCAATACTCATGACAGCAAATGAGCTTAATTCTAATATGTTTCGTGTTGCAAGACAAAATGAGGATCATAACCATCCTGTCTTTCGTGCAGCGGATGTAGATTTATTAATGCAACGCGGACGGGTTGTTTCAAATAAAATATTTGCATTAATTCGTACCCCGCTACTGGGTGATTTTCTGCGTATTATTGCACGTTTTAACGATAGTCGTGCCAGCATCTTAGTCAGTAGAGTGATTGGTGTTGTCGAACGAGATACATTAGAACTTTGGGAAGTAAGAATCCTTCCTGATAAAGCCCCTGCATTATATAGCATGTTGAAAGATCAACAAATTCTTGTAAAAGACTTATTAAGAGACCCAGTTAAGCGTGATAAAATGATTCTAGCAGTGCCACTTTTTTTAAAAAGAGGCAAAGGAAATGTTATTTTGCCCGAGGAAAACCGCATCTTATATCAAGGGGATAGAATTCTTATGTGTGGAACACTAAGTGCTCGTCAACACATGAATAATATTAGCTATAATACCAATGCTTTAAGCTATGTTTTAACAGGGGAATACATTCCTGATGGTTATATTTGGCGCTGGATAGCAGCAAGAAAAAAAGCCAAAGCGAATAGGTCATCAGATTCAGCATCATGAAATTCAGCACAAAACTACCGACACCATCAAAAGATGCACTGCAACATAGCCAAGGATTACAATATAAAATACGAGATGTGATTGATGCAAATAACGGAGCTATTTCATTTCGTACTTATATGAAAATGGCGCTATATGAGCAAGGGCTAGGTTATTATGTGGCAGGTTCTAGTAAAATGGGTAAATCAGGGGATTTTATTACCGCTCCCGAAATATCCCCCCTTTTTTCACAATGCCTTGCCAATCAATGCCAACAAATACTATCAGAAATTAAAGCTGATATTCTTGAATTAGGCGCTGGGTCAGGTCTAATGGCAGTGCAACTTTTGCTGGAGCTTGAGAAACAAAACGCACTTCCTCAATATTATTATATTCTTGATTTAAGCCCTGAGCTAAAACAACGACAAAAAGAAACATTCAAACAACTCGCTCCTCATTTATTAGACCGTATCGCTTGGCTAGAACAATTACCCACTGATTTTAAAGGAGTGATTCTTGGTAATGAAGTATTAGATGCCATGCCTGTGGATGTTTTCACTCTGCATAAAGACAAACTATTTGAACATCAAGTAATATGGCAAAACGAGCAACTGGTAGAACAATTAAATCCCGCACCACAAGCACTATGGAATGCGGTCACTTCCTTAAAACTTGGCACAATGGACACGCCTTATACTTCTGAGATAAATCTAAATCTACAAGGCTGGTTTAAAGCATTAGACACCTGTTTAAGACAAGGAGTCGTGATTTTGATTGATTACGGCTATACCGCTAGTGAGTATTATCATCCTGATAGAAATAAAGGCACACTTATTTGTCATTACCAACATCATGTTAATGAATCACCTCTTTCTTACACAGGGTTGCAAGACATTACAGCCAATGTAGACTTTAGCGCAGTCGCAGATGCCGGCGATAAAGCAGGATTTGAAGTTTTAGGTTTCACCACACAAGCCGCCTTTTTAGCGGCTAATCAATTAGAAACTTTTTTTATGCGAACACTAGAGGAATCACCTGAAAAACACTATGAATTGGCGCAACAAATTCGCATTTTAAGCCTTCCCTCAGAAATGGGAGAACGCTTTAAGGTCATTGCTCTAGGGAAAGACTTTTCAAATCCATTAAATGGCTTTTCTATTACAGATCAACGATATAGATTATAAGCTAAATTCTCTGTCTATATCGTTAAAGAATACATCTTTTCTGAAGACGCTCTAAAACTTTGATGACGTACTATTGGAGTCATCAATAATAGCTTGTAAATCATTAATCATGATTTTATTGCGAGTTTTGTCAATAATCCCCTGCTTTTTCCAGTATTGTAGGTGTTGATTAATTACTTGTCTGACTGAGCCTACCATCCGTGCAAGCACTTCATCTGATAAACCTGTGATCAGGTGTTGCTTGTGCTCCTCACCTACTAAGCCAGTGTATGATTTTATTTTATTGATATTCTGTAAAATAATTCGACTTAATCGCGTAATGGTATCGTACAAAGCAAAATCTGTCGTTTTATTCTCTTGGGCACGCATTTTTTTAGCCAAATAAGGCATAAATTGACGGTTAAGCTCGGGATAAGTCCATATCCATTGACGCATTTTCTCTATCGGGACAGAAATAACTTTCAACTCTTCTAATGGAGAATAATCCATTTCATGAGGTCGACTATCGAGCAGTATAATCATATCAAAGCCATCGCCTGGGTGTAGTAAATCCAGCGTGATGCTACGCCCTGTATCTGGATTTGTTCGGATCATTTCAATCCGTCCTTCGAGCAATAAAAAAAACCGATATTGGAGCATATTTGGGTCAATATAGGTCTTTTTCTTCCATCGCTCGGCTTTAAAATGCTCAGACATTTCATGTAACAATTTTTCAGGAAGAGCTGAAAACAAATAGGACTGTTGAACCAGTTTTCCGCTTAATGGTATTGTATTTTTTATAGGTAAATTACTAGGCACATCAAAAACCATAAGGTTGTAAAAGTATATGGATTCTAGCACGCTTCCTTTTGTAAACTGAGTAGATAACTTTAATGTCCCCTATATATTTCCCTCAACAAAAGCTCAAAAAAATAGCTTAACTGTCACTTGGCTGACATTAGTACCCTAAATATTTCAATAGAATAGCCACGATATTCAAGTATTTAGGAGATTATAGAGATGAACTTAGAAAAAGAGAAACTGGATATTTTACTCGAGCAATTAGCACCCGTTATTTTACCACCTGCGGAATATCCACCCGCAGACATTGTAAGAGATACGTCACGAGATGAAATAATCGAGCGAATTAAAAACAATGCAAAAACTGTGGACATAGGACTAACAGATGATCACTGGGAAGTTATCAACTTCATTTTAGACTTTTATGTCCATTGTTGTCAGACCAAAGCTCCAAAGTATATGGGACATAAAGAATACTGGAAATACATTGACTGCGACGGTGATGCAGATTGTCAAAATAAAATAGATGCCGCCAATGAAACCACATGCAAATATGGGCAGTTGAGTAGTAAAGAGGCGATTAAAGCCTACCGTGTTTATCGGGTTTTATTGAAGGCATTTAAGGAGAAAGGCGGTAAAAAACATCTATATAAACTATTTCCTTATGGCCCTTTATTTACAACACATTTGCTGGCTCAGCTACCAAGGTTAGTTAATGACGTTGACCCTCATTATGGAACAGCTTATTAAGGAGGTGTTGTTATGATCTTCAAACAACTCTACGAAAAAGACTCATCAACTTACACCTATTTGCTCGGGTGCGAAGAGACAGGTGAAAGCGTACTTATTGATCCTGTTATTGAAACAGCAGAAAGAGACTTAGAAACAATACGCTCACTGGGCTTAAAGCCGAGTTATACACTTGAAACACATATACATGCTGATCACCTGACGGGTGCAAAAAAGATTAAGGCCTTATCGGGGTCTCAGATTGTTGCACCTGAAATGGATCAGTTACCTTGTGCAGATATTGGTATAAAAGAAGGTGAGGTTTTCAAAGTCGGCAATATTAATATTCACCCCATTTTTACACCTGGGCATACCAGCACACACCATGCCTACCTTGTTGATACGGGTACGCATAAAATGCTTTTTAGTGGTGATGCTCTGCTCATTGAGGCATGTGGGAGAACTGATTTTCAATCAGGTGATGCACATGCTTTATATAAAAGTATTACTGAAAAGCTTTTCACATTGCCCGATGAAACGCTCGTTTACCCTGCACATGATTATGAAGGGCGGCAAGTATCAACAATCGGACAAGAAAAGCAACGTAATCCACGTTTGAAGACAGGAACAACCGAGAGTGAGTTTGTTCAGATTATGGATAGTCTTAATCTGCCTTATCCTCGAAAAATTGATTTTGCCGTACCAGGTAATACGGCTTGTGGAAAATGCCCAGATGATATTCCTGATCAGTATCGGGGAGCATGTGATATTTGGGACTCACCAGAAGTTGTAATCAGCACCAAACAAGGTGACCAAGGGTAGTAAAACCATCAACCGTGTCATAGAGGTGGTAGTTATACAGTTTTTAAAGTATCACCTCTTGCATCGTTAATTTTCACCTAAAAATGGCAAAAAATATCAAAAACTGACAGCTAGGTGACATATCTCTGCTTAACAAACAGCGACAATACACGGCAATTAATTAACAAAGAATTTAGGAGAGTATAAACATGGCAAAAGTAATTGGAATTGATTTAGGTACAACCAACTCCTGTGTCGCGGTAATGGAAGGCGATACAGCAAAAGTAATCGAAAATGCAGAAGGCGAACGTACCACGCCTTCTATCGTCGCTTATGCGGATGAAGTCTTAGTCGGTCAGCCTGCAAAACGTCAGGCTGTCACTAACCCTGAGAAAACGTTATTTGCAATCAAGCGATTAATCGGTCGTCAATATGACGAAGAGGCGGTTCAAAAAGATATTGAGCTAGTCCCCTACAAGATAATCAAGTCGGATAATGGCGATGCGTGGGTAGAAGCGGATGGCAAAAAACTATCACCTGCTGAAGTCTCGGCTCGTATCTTGAAAAAGTTGAAGAAAGATGCAGAAGCCTATTTAGGTGAAACGGTAAAAGAAGCCGTTATCACCGTACCTGCTTACTTTAACGATTCACAACGCCAAGCAACCAAAGATGCAGGACGTATTGCAGGGCTTGATGTAAAACGTATCATCAATGAGCCAACTGCGGCAGCATTAGCTTATGGCATTGATAAATCAGGTCAGGATGACCAGAAATTAGTTGTTTATGACTTAGGTGGCGGAACATTCGATGTCTCCATTATCGAAATTGCCGATATTGAGGGCGATAAGCAATTTGAAGTGCTATCAACCAACGGCGACACCTTCCTTGGTGGTGAAGACTTTGATATGCGTTTAATGGACTACCTTGCAGACACCTTCAAAAAGGAGTCTGGTGTGGATATTTACAATGATCCACTCGCTTTGCAACGTCTTAAAGAAGCGGCAGAAAAAGCAAAGGTTGAGCTTTCGTCCACTCAGCAAACAGAGGTCAACTTGCCTTATGTGACTGCGGATGCATCGGGTCCTAAACACCTTAATATCAAG
>JALVEA010000454.1 GCA_027008665.1 Thiotrichaceae bacterium
ATAGAGCAAAATCAAAAGAAATGGGAGATTTTAATCGTCAACGAATAGAGAAAAAATTTCGCTTAGATAAAATGATTAATGCTTATCAACAAGTTTTTGAAGAAGTGCTTGATAAGACTTATTAATCTTAAATCATGTAATATAATTTACAATAATACTTGAAGGGGTATGTAAAGAATCCTTTATAATACTTCTATTTCTGTAATTTTCTTTATCAATTTTTTCTAAAAAATCTTTTAATACACTTGTTTTGTATCCATCTAAAAAAGCAGTTTCTCCAATGCCTTCAGGACGTTCGGTTGTATCTCTCATTAGTAAAGTAGGAATCTTTAAATAAGATAGCTCTTCTTGATTGCTGCCACCATCTGTTACAACAAAAACTGACTTGGACACCAGATTTATAAAACCTATATATCCCATACGTGGAATCAACTTAATATTTTTATTAGCTTCTAATTGCTCTATTAAATTTAATTTCTTTAAGCGTTTTTTTGTAGCAGGGTGAAGTACAAAAAGTAATAGATATTTTTTTGATATTATTTTAATTGCTTCAATAATTTCTTTAAAACGCTTCTGATTATAGATATTTTCAAAGCGATGTATCGATACAACACCATAAGCTAATGCAGGTATATCTACATTCACTGATTTATTATTGATAGCATATTTTACTGAATCAATAATTGTATTTTCTTGTGTATTTACTGCTTTTATTGGAAATTTTTTTAGGTTGTCAACAGCCCATTGTCCAGGACAAAAACCAATATCTGCAAGATAAAATGTGAGTATACGTGTGATCTCTTCAGGAAATGGACTAAAAAAATGATGTGAACGTAAGCCTGATTCTATATGAACAACTTTGCAAGGTGTGAATTTTCCTACTATTGCACCTAATAGGGTTGACAGCGTATCACCATGAACAAGTATCCAAGATTGTTGTTGTGACTCACCAGTAAAAATCTTACGATTTAAAATCATTTTTATTAAAACACGGGGAAACCAAAATAACATTCTAGGTATGTTGGATACTTCTTCAGATTTTTCTAGGTTTTTAGGAATAGTTTGAATTCCAAAATCATCTAAAAGTGTCTGCATTGTATTTTTATGCTGACCAGTCATAAGAATTTGAAATGACACAGACCTTTTCTCAATTTCTCTAATGATAGGAGCCATTTTCACTAGCTGTGCTCTTGTGCCTATAATACAAGTGATCATATTGAACTCCTGCTTTTTTTACAAAGGTCATAAGCTTCAGGTGTTGGAACGGTAATGATGAAAACATTACAATCTGATAGTGTTGCTATTTGATCACTGTATTGTAAATTTGATTGTTTTAGTTCATCAGGTTCGACTTCACGTGTGAAATCTATTCCCTTATCAAGTTCTTGAATTCGCTTAGTATTAATATCAAAACCAATCACATTGAATTTTTTAGCAAATTCAACCGCAAGTGGCAGACCAACATAACCTAATCCGACAATAGCTATTTGTAGTTTTTTATTTATCCCCATAGGGAGAGAGTACTTAATACGATCTTAATTGGCGCTGAATCTAAATGTTAGGTTTATAAAAGTATATCTATGGCAAGGTACAATATAATCCCTACTAATACTCCAACCACGTTATATTGCTCCCGCAGGGCGAGCCAGAAAGCGGTCATCCACGT
>JALVEA010000455.1 GCA_027008665.1 Thiotrichaceae bacterium
GTAAACACTTTTTTCACTGGCGACAATACTTCTCGCTAACTTTTCAGTTACTCCTAGTTTCATCAGCTTACGCGCACGTGTTCTCGGTTTGCGCCATTGTTTCAAATAGCACATCCATATCCGTCGACGTATCCACTGATCAAGTAAGGGGACAGGGCGATAGGTCGGCTAAGATGCGCATTGCACTAAGCTAAAATTCAAGTGTAATCTATCCATACATCGCCAGCCGACAACATATCATCATTTATCCAATATCAATAAAGGTCATTAATCAATATATTTTTATTGATGTCTAATTATCGTCGTAATTATGTTCTTGGTGGGACTTATTTTTTCACTGTCAATTTATTAGAACGGAAAAAAACATTATTAGTTGATCATATTCATGCATAGGTTGTTCTTCCCGATCATATGCATATGCATTATATTTGGACTCTACTAGAGAACAATGCCAATTATTCTGCCCGTTGGCGTGAAATTAAAAAGGCATTTTCAAAGTCTATTCCAAAATAAGAATATGGCGTAATGAACGTGGCATATGGTAATATCAATTTTGGGAACACACAATCCGTGATGAATTAGATTATCAACGGCATATGGATTATTGTCATTTTAACCTTGTAAAACACGGTTTTGTAAATAATGTAGAGCAATGACCTTATTCAACCTTTCATTCCTTGATCAAAAAAGGTGTTTATTCCAAAGATTGGGGTAGCCGATATTGTTTTGAATTCAAATCAAAAAGATTAAAACGCTTATACTGTCGGCTGGCGATGCGCAGATAGATTAGTGTTGAATTTTAGCTTTGTGCAATACACATCTTAGCCGACCTACCGCGTTGACAGAATTATGTTCGTAGTGATTTCTAAAAAATGAATACTTTCAATTACTAAAAAAAAGGTCAGATAAAAATCTGACCTTGGAGAAGCTTAAATAGAAACGCTGAGTTTATTAACCTGTTTGATGCAATAATTCTTCTGCTTCTTTTTTCTGGTCGTCATTACCTTCCATCATCACTTCTTCTAATGTATTTCTTGCCCCTTCCATATCACCCATATCAAGATAGGCTCGTGCTAAATCCAATTTAGTACTCACTTGTGTTTCTTTAAGATCATCGTCATGATGACCTAAATCCATAAAGGATAGGTCATCGTCTAAATCACCTAATAAATTATCTGCATCTTGTGCATCATCTTTTGCTGAGGTGTAAGCGCTACCTGAAGGGAGGATCTTATTAAGGTCACGGTCATTATTTAACTCTAAACTCAAATTGGACACATCATGTTTATTAGGATCAATGGATAAGTCATCACTTAAATCGGTTAAGTCAAGGTCTAATAAGTCTTCAAATTCAGAACCTAGTTCCGTTGTTTGTTCTTTATCAATAGAGTCTGGCTTTGTAGATGGTGTTGGCATTGCTTCGACATCAGCAAGTAAGTCATTTACAGAATCATCGTCCAAATTATTTGACTCGGATGCATTAAAGTCGTCATGACCTTCGTCACCAAGAAACTCTTCTAAATCCAAGTCATTTACATTGAAATTAACGGTGTCATCTTTTTCTAAATCAGTCTCTGTAAAATCTAGATCATTCAATGTGGAAAATTTTTCAGTATCAATTGCTTCTTTATATTTGTTTTCAATTCCATCAAATACATTACTGGTCTCTGTCTGCTTTTCTTCTGCAAACGCCTTTCCAGCGGTGATAGCAACACCTGCGCCTGTGGTAGCAACTGCTGCTGCCGCGATACCTTTTGTTGCGGATGAATTTGTAAATAAAGGGCTCTTAGATTTTAATTCTTGTCCCCACGAGGCAATTGTTTTCCAAAGTTTGTCTTTATTACCCTCGTTATCATCGTCAAGTTTTGAGAAGATTTCAGCTTGCTTATCAAAAGCTTCAACATTATTAGATGCGTGATAGTTCTCTAATAATTTAGCATGGTAATGCAAATTATCAGGTTGCTTTTCAATCGCTTTTTTAAGTTCTACCTCTGCCTGATCATGTAAGCCATAAACAATATAAACATCGGCTTCTTGTAAAATATCATCACTAGCATCCATCATTGATGATCTATTTTTATTTTCAGACTTATTAGCTTCAATGGAATCATCAAAATCCCAGTCACCTTCAAGACCTTCAAACGTATCGTCTGCTTTCTCTTTATTATCTGGCTTATTTTTCTCGTCTTTAGAGACTGAACCTGGAGCAAAATCAGGATCATCAAAGTCTATAGAACTGTACTCTTCATAATCCCCAGCGTTTTTTCTACGGCGAAGAAGCCAGCCGAGTAATAATATGAGCGTGGAGCCACCACCTAGTCCCATACCAAGAGGTGAGGCAAAGAAATCCCAAATACTACCTTCATTATCACTGGCATTCGAATCTTGCTTTGAATCAGAGTTTTGTGAAGAACTTACAGTTTGATCCTTTTTATTTGGTTCTGTTTTTTGTCCATTGGTTATTGCGGGATCTTGTTCAAAAATAGAAGGAGCATTTGTATCAACAACCGCTAATTGCTCCTTATTGTTTGTTACAGCATCACTCTTTTGCTTATCTCCTTGCACAGGTTCGCCACTACGAACAATGGTTCCCTCACCTGTATCAATAGAATTTTTAACCTGCTGACCAATATCCAACCCTTCATTAGTGTTCGTTGCAACAGCAGGGACGCCTAATTTTGCTTGAAGTTCAGCAAGTTGCTCATTTTTTAGGGTAATTAAACGATTTTTCTTACGCAGTAATGATTCTAAATCTGAAACACGAGATTTTAGTTCTATATTTGCATTTATCTTAGCAGCTAAAGACTCTTTAGCCTGAACTAACTGACGCTCTAATTCGCTAATTTTAGAAGAACCTGCAGCTGATAGATTTTTTGTATCAACAGCAGTTGATGAACTACCAATAACCTCTATACGTGCTTGAGTATTTTCTGTATGTTTCTTTGGCGTATTATTTTTAGGCGCTTTTATTTGACTTTGCGGAACTGTACTTTTGGCTAATTTAGAACGCCATTGCTTAGATTGCTTGTAGATCGCTGATTTTGCTTGTTTATAACTAAGTTGACGTGCCTCTCTTGCAGAAGGACGACGCAATAGAGAGCCTGCTTTTAAATTATTAATATTTCTCTTTCTAAACGCAGTGGGATTAGCGCGAAAGAGAGCCATCATCATCTGTTCATTACGAATACCTTTATAACGTAATTTCTTAGCAATTTTAGATAAGGTATCGCCTCTAACAACACGATATTTACCGCTTCGATTCTTTCTTTTTGTTGTTACCTTAGGTGCAGAGGCAGGATTTTTAGCTGCCACAATTTTTTGTTTGCTTGGGGTAACTGCTACTTTATTTGTGGCTTGTTGTGGCTTAGGCTTAACAGCGACGGCTTGTGTTTGTTGTTGAGATTTAGGTTCAGGTCTAACGCCGACGGTATTATTAGCGACTGCTGTTCCTGCTTGCATTAAAACAGGTGGGTCTAATAAAACGGTATATTCTTTTAATAACTGTCCATTAGGCCAGCTAACTTCTATTAAAAAATTCAAAAATGGCTGAGTAATAGGCTGATTTGAGCTAACCATGATAACAGGTTTGCCATTTTCAACAGTTGGTGTGAAACTCACACTATTCAGGTACTCAGGTCGTTCAATTCCAACACGACTAAAAACCTCTGGAGTGGCAACCCGAACTTGTAAACGCTTGACATCTGCCACACTCGTTGAGAGTAAATTAATCTTCGCACGAAATGGTTGATTTAAATGAGAGCTAGATTCTATCTCGCCTAAACCTAAGGCATAAGATGCTGATGAGTAAGAAACCGCTAGACAAACTGCTAAACTCAAGGCTTTTTTATTCACGTATTTCCCCTTCAGACTATTGGTAAAAGGCTAATTTTGCTTGCTTATAACTAAGCTTACGGGCTTCTCTTTTCGAAGGACGATGCAATAAAGAACCTATTTTAAGCTTATTCATATTTCTTTTTCTAAAGGCGGTTGGATTCATTCTAAAAATAGCCATTGCCATTTGTTCAGTATGCACACCTTTACGATGTAATTTCTTAGCTATTTTGTATAAAGTATCGCCTTTAATAACACGATATTTCTCAGTTTGAGAACGATTACTTATTACTTTATCGCTAAAAGCCAACTTTTTTATTGGCCTGTGAAGTACAATATTTTCTTTAATCGCCCGATTATTAGTCATTGCCATTGTGCTTTGATCTAAAATGGGAGGATTCAATAAAACCATATACTCTTTTAATAATTGCCTATCTAACCAGTTAACTTCTATTAAAAAATTTAAAAATGGATGGTTCATGAGTTTATTTGAGCTAATTAAAATAACAGGCTTGCCATTTTCAAATGTTGGCGTAAAAATAACGCTGTCCATGTACTCAGAGCGTTCAATTTTAACCCGTCTAAAAACCTCTGGAGAGGCTACTCTAACTCGTAAACCCAAAATATTTACTCCATTCGTTGATAACAATTTAATTTTTGCACGAAATGGCTGGTTTAGATAAGAGCGAGGTTCTATTTTTCCTAAATCTAACGCATAAGCCGCAGATGAATAAGAAAAAACTAGATAAACCGCTAGAATCAAAACTTTTTTATTCACGTATTTCCCCTTTAAAATAGCATACCCTTGAATCTCTTCCTCTTAAATAATTAACAACTGACAAACTTATTACATAATTATGGATGATTAACAATGGGTTATTATTATTATTATATTTGCAATATTTAAGCACACGATGGCACTTTTGAAGAATTCTCCTTCCGCAAGGATACAATTTATATCAAAAATGCCATGAATCGTGACTGAATAGAAATAAACTAAACAGTCATAAAGTGACTGACATTGTCATTTTATAACACTATCAGTGCGACAGTACGGGGCTATTGAAACTGTGCAAGTATTCCTTAACTTGTCCTCATTCTAAATAATCCTGAATAAGTAGTTCTGCTATTTGAATACTATTTAATGCAGCACCTTTACGAATATTATCCGCTACAATCCACATATTTAAACCGCTATGATGAGAGATATCTTCACGAATCCGACCCACATAAACAGGGTCTGTATTCACAGCTTCTGTTACAGCCGTTGGATACCCTCCTTCCTTACGTTCATCGAGAACTATAATACCTTTTGTAGCATTCAATAGCTCTTTAGCATACTCAACCGATATTTTTTCTCGCGTCTCAATATGCACAGCCTCAGAGTGGCCATAAAAAACGGGTACACGAACTGCAGTAGGATTAACAACAATATCATCATCCTCAAATATCTTGCGGGTCTCCCAAACCATTTTCATCTCTTCTTTAGTATAGCCATTATCCAGAAACACATCAATCTGTGGTAAAACATTGAAGGCTATCTGCTTTGGATATATTTTAGTTGTAATTTCCTTTGTATTAAGTAATGCAGTGGTTTGTGTGGCTAACTCTTCAATGGCAGGATTTCCTGTTCCTGAAACTGCCTGATAGGTGGCAACATTTATACGTGTTATTTTCACCGCATCATGTATTGGCTTTAAAGCAACCAGCATCTGAATGGTAGAACAATTCGGATTAGCGATAATGCCACGATTCGTATAATCAGCAATCGCATGAGGATTAACTTCTGGTACGACTAAAGGGATGTCATCTTGATAACGAAATTCTGCGGTATTATCAATAACCACACAACCTGCTTTGGCAGCAATTGGAGCATAGATTTTAGAAATTGCACCTCCCGGTGAAAATAAACCAATCTGTACTTTAGTAAAATCAAAATCTGCTAAATTTTCTACGATTAATGTTTTATCACCAAATGTTACTCGCTTACCTACCGAACGCTCGCTCGCAAGTGCATACACAGTGCCAACAGGAAAATTACGCTCTGCCAGTATCGATAGCATCACTTCACCCACCGCACCTGTTGCACCCACTACTGCTACATTATATGTTTTCATTTTTAATTAAACCTTTATTCTTTAAAATCTTTATGCCTGAAGCGCTGCAATGACCGCATCACCCATTCCATCCGTACCCACTAACTGCATTCCCTCCACAAAGATGTCAGCAGTGCGGTAGCCTTGATCCAGCACTTTTTCAACTGCCGCATCAATTTTATTGGCTAATTCAGTATTATTGAGTGAGTAACGTAGCATCATACTCACCGACATAATCGTTGCCAATGGATTGGCTATATTCTGTCCTGCAATATCAGGGGCAGAACCATGAATTGGCTCATACATACCCATACCGTCTGCATTCAGTGAAGCGGAGGGCAACATACCAATCGAACCTGTCAACATGGCGGCCGCATCAGATAAAATATCGCCAAATAAATTACCCGTTACCATCACATCAAACTGCTTAGGTTCTTTAACCAATTGCATTGCGGCATTATCAACGTACATATGACTCAACTCAACCTCTGGGTATTCTTTAGCGACACGTTCAAGCACTTCACGCCATAGCTCAGAGACTTCTAATACATTTGCTTTGTCAACCGAACACAGACGTTTATCCCTTTGCATTGCTATCTTAAAAGAAGAATGCGCGATACGTTCTATTTCTGGTTCTTTATAAACCATCGTATTATAAGCAAAACGCTCTCCATTTTCGTTAGTTTCAATGCCTCGCGGTTGACCAAAGTAAATACCCCCTGTTAATTCGCGTACAATCATAATATCTAAACCAGCAACTACCTCAGGACGTAATGAGGAAGCATCCGCCAACGTTTTATTGAGAATAGCGGGACGTAAGTTTGAAAATAGGTCTAAATCAGCACGAATTGCAAGTAATCCACGTTCAGGACGCAGTTCACGCGGCAGATCTTCATATTTATAGCCACCTACTGCCCCTAAAAGAATCGCATTAGCCCTTGCTGCTTTTTTCTGTGTATCTTTAGGATAAGGGTGACCTGATGCATCATAAGCTGCCCCACCAATATCGCCATACTCCAATTCCAC
>JALVEA010000456.1 GCA_027008665.1 Thiotrichaceae bacterium
AAATGACTTAAGCTTTTTTTCATAATAAGAAGCTGTTATCAACGGCAGAGTATTACTTAGTTCGATATTATCCCGTGAAGTAGCTAGTTGTGACTCAAGCTGAATCTCATTACTGGACTCATTATTTCTATTACAACTAAACTCAACAATAAAGCGATAACCAGAACCCGATACCGTTTTAATACACTGCTGTTTACTACCTGAATCACCAATTGCACGACGTGCCGCACAGATCGTTGCGCTTAATGCTGAATCTGAAATAATTTGTTTCCCCCAAACCTCGCTCATTAACTCCTCGCGTGAAAGTACACGATCTGGGTTTTCCAACATAAATACCAGTAATTTAAAAATTTTAGGTTCTATTTTTTTTAATTTTCCCTTATACAGCAACTCCTGAGTATCTGTATTAATTTCATAATTAAAAAAATAATAAATCATGAAAACTCCTCCTCGCAATATTAGTTCATTTATTCTACATCCAAGAAAATCACAATAAAATCCAAAGATTCTCCATAAGCATAGTTTTATTTTTAGCCTTATTCTGCTTATATTATTTACTAATATTAATTTTGATCAAAGAATGGGCGACAGATGGTAGTTAAATATATATTTTTATTGATAATACGGTGTTTTATAAAGTTTGCTTTTATTGCTAGCTTTTTATTTGGGTTAAGTTTAACAGCAAATGCTTTTCAACTTTCTCCAGTAATTGCAACACTAGAGCCTACTGGAATTAAATCTGAACAAATTTATCTACTAACCAATACAACAAGTAAACCCGCAGCAGTACAGTTTTCTGTTACTACACGTCAGCAACGCCGTGATGGTTCAGAGATAAGAGATCCTGCAAAGCAATTATTTAATGTACATCCTGCACAAGTCGTTATTCCCGCAGGAGGAACACAAAAGGTACGGTTAAAGTGGCTTGGGAAAAAACCAGTAATTAGAGAGTTAGCATACCGTTTTATAGCTAAACAACTGCCAATTAAGCTATCAAAAGAAAAAGGTATCAGTATCAATATGGTCATGACCATAGAAGCAGCTGTTTATATTAAACCAGCAGGAATGGCAATTGCTCCGCCGAGTAGACCAACAAAAAGAGCGGCTCAACAACAAGTAAACCGTAGTTATAGCAAGACTACCCCTGCAATGCTGAAAGTAGCGGGGGTGAGAGTGGTTAATACACCTAAGGGAAAGCAACTTGCGCTAACTATTCAGAACCCTTCTCGTGAGCATATTGTATTAAATAATATGCAAGTGTTACTCACTGCAAATGGGCAGAAAATTTTATTACGAGGAAGGCAACTGGGAAATATGCAAAAACAAAATTTATTAGCAGGTTCAATACGCAATTTTATGATGCCAATTCCTGCAAGATTTAATCAAAAACTAAGCTGGACAGCACAGGTACAAAAAATACGATAAACCCAACAGTGAAATATTGACTATTAACTTATGAGGCAAACTTATTAAAAGAAGATCCTAAATTAATAAGAGGCAAAATGAAAAAAGCAATCTGCATTAGCTTGGTTTGTATCATGGTAATGCAGTTGGAAGTTGCAAAGGGAGAAACAAAAAAGAAAGCAAGTCAGGAGGAGCTAAATGCGATTTATCAACGTGTATTTGGCAAAAAGCAACAGCTTTTACCAACTGCAAT
>JALVEA010000457.1 GCA_027008665.1 Thiotrichaceae bacterium
ACTGGCTGATAAAGTCGCTCATCAGCTGTAAAGACACGATGACATCTGAGCTAAAAAATTACCTTGTCGTTACCTTTGGCTATTGGGCGTTTACCTTAACCGATGGCGCAATTCGTATGTTGGTGGTGTTGTACTTCCATCTATTGGGTTACTCACCCTTTGAAGTGGCGATGTTGTTTTTATTCTATGAATTTTTTGGCATCGTGACGAACCTAGTCGGTGGTTGGATGGCTGCACGACTTGGATTAAATGTGACCATGCATTTAGGGATGGCATTACAGGTGATTGCCTTATTGATGCTCAGTGTGCCAGATTCTTGGTTATCGGTCGCCTATGTGATGTTGGCACAAGCATTTTCAGGTATTGCCAAAGACTTAAACAAAATGTCTGCCAAAGCCAGTGTTAAAACACTGCTGTCATCTGATAATAAGAATGCAGAATCAACTTTATTCAAATGGGTTGCGATACTCACAGGTTCTAAAAATGCACTTAAAGGAGGCGGTTTTTTTCTTGGAGCACTGTTACTTGAACAAATAGGCTTTCGCTTGGCATTGGCAGTATTAGCAGGTGGATTGTTTATTGTGTTAATCATTACGTGGTTTTTATTGCCCAATGAAATAGGTAAGGCAAAATCCAAACCTAAATTCACACAGGTTTTTTCCAATATCGCTGCCATTAATTGGCTGTCTGCGGCGAGATTCTTTTTATTTGGCTCGCGTGATGTCTGGTTTGTGGTTGCGCTCCCCGTCTTTTTTTATGAAGTGTTGCATTGGGAATTTATGAAAATTGGTGGCTTTATGGCGCTGTGGGTGATTGGTTATGGCATTGTTCAGGTCAGCGCACCAGCTATTCTAAAAGGGCATCATCCAACAGGGCGTACCGCCTTATGGTTGGCATTTGTATTATCAGCAATTCCCGCAGGTATTGCCTTGGCAACACAATCTGAATGGAATATCACATGGGTGATTGTGACTGGACTGATGCTATTTGGTGTTGTTTTTGCTATTAATTCAGCGGTGCATTCTTACTTAATCCTAGCATATTCTGATAATGATAAAGTTTCCATGAATGTAGGATTTTACTATATGGCAAATGCAGGTGGTCGATTAACAGGCACGGTGTTGTCTGGCTTAGTCTATCAAACAGCAGGCTTAGTGGGTTGTCTGTGGGTTTCTAGTATTTTTATTGTCTTAGCGACCATTTTGTCATACAAATTACCAGATCGATAGTCAATTCACTTTCTAAGGAAGTTTTAGGCAATGAATTTACCCGTCTTATTTATCCTTTTGTCCCTGTTTGAATAGCATAAGCCTAAACTGATAACCAAAATCTCCTATAGGACAAATAAGACCGCTTAGCACTAATCTTCTTCATTTTTATTTCCTCTTACATAGACTAATAGCTTATCTAATATTTAATAATTTATTGCTTCGGGCAAAAATAAATAGGAAATAAGTTATGTACAGTCCCATCAAACTTTCTGTTTCAAGTATCTTATTAGCAGGGGTAATGACAGGTTGTAGTCAGCAACAAATACAAACAGATAGTATAAATGGTATCCTGCGGGGAGCTTCTGAAGTAAGTAGTGAGTCCTATACACCTAAAGCGATTCATAACAGCCGTATTAATAACAAAGTTAAAATACACAAGAAAAAGAAGAAGAAAAAAAAGAAAAAAAAGAAGAAATCAGCACGAAAGTCAAAGAAAAATATTGGTTTTCCTCCTGCTAAGCCTGGTCAATGCTATGCAAAAGTAAAAAAAGCAGCAAATTATAAAACCTTAACAAAAAGAATCTTAGTAAAAAAAGCAAGTTCTAAACGAGTGTTTGTGCGTGGTGCTCAATATCAATGGCTTAACAGAAGAGTATTAGTAAAACCTGCTAGTTACACTCAACGTGTTATTCCTGCGGTTTATAAAACAGTAACAAAACGGGTAATGATAAAACCGAGTTATCTTAAGTGGAAAAAAGGCAAAGGTTTAATTACACGAATTGACAATACAACGGGGGAAATTCTTTGCCGTGTAAGAGTCCCTGCTGTTTATAAAAAAGTGCGTCGAAAAGTTTTGGTGCGCGCAGCGAGAATAATAAAGATACCACACGCTGCTATTTATAAAACAATCAAAAATAAAAGGCTTATTTCTCCTGTTCAGTATAAGACGGTACGAACTCCAGCGCGTTATAAAACAAAGAAATACCGTGTGAAAACAACATCTGCTAAATATGTGTGGCGACAAGTCATTTGTGAAACTAATGTTTCTAAAAGTTATAAAAAAAGAAAGCATTATAAAAAGAGATATAAGGCAAAAATCCATCGCGCTAAAGCAACTGTAAGAAAATATGCTAAACAACAACGAAGAGTAGTACGGGCTAAATCTAATAATCGTCAATATTTGGCTGAAAAAAGAAACAATATTAGAAAAGCATCCTATTCTAGGAAAATGGCATCACCTCAAAGAGTTCGAGCGACAACTTCTCAGTCAAAAATAGTTAAAACAACAAATCTTGTACCGAAACCTAAAGCACACGTTGATCAGATTGAAAGGCTTAGAAAAGCCCACAAATCAAATCAGCCAAAAGTTCGTTTAACTAAGGCTAATGCTATTTTCCGTATCCAAACTGCATTATCTGAGCGAGGTTTTAAACTAGGAAAAATCGATGGTAAATTAGGTCCTGCAACCGTAAGGGCATTAACTGCTTTTCAGCGTAAAAATGGTCTTACCACAGGAAAACTAAATCGTGCAACACTGCAAGCACTTGATTTAATCTAAAGCTACTGCAAGGAAATTTCTGAAAACTAAATGAAAAAAGTAAATATCAAAGAAAAACTATCTCTATTTAATGATTTTTGGGAGCCAAAGATTGTAGGTGAACTTAATCAGCAAACAGTAAAACTAGCTAAGCTGAAAGGTAAGTTTGTATGGCATCAGCATGAAAATGAAGACGAGCTATTTATGGTGCTTAAAGGTTGTCTAATCATCAAACTGAGAGATCAAGAAATTGAGTTGAATGAAGGTGAGTTTTTTATAATTCCTAAAGGTGTAGAGCATTTGCCGATTGCAAAAGAAGAAGTGCATGTGATGTTATTTGAGCCAAAAGAGACTATTAATACAGGTGCTACGGCTTCTGAAAAAAGGGTAATAGATATTGAGACTATTTAAGGATAGTTTTTCACATAAATAATTTCCTGATAACAGGAGTGAAAGCTTTAGCTTTTTAGTCATCAAGATGAAATTTAATAAGTGAATGTCTATAGGTTTAATTACAAAGTGCGTGAGAATGATATTTACTCATTCCTAAATTTCTTTGGGAATGTAGTACGGGGAATTTATTCCCCGTACTTGTACTTAATGGTTATGCTTTATCATTGCTTCCTTCAGCAATAGCAGAGTCTGATTTATCAGATGAAGATTGTTCTGCTTTGATGATTTCTGGCTTTGGTTCTGGTTCTGGTGTCTCTTTTGTAGGTGTTTCTGCAGGATTTAACTCAAATCCCATATCTTTTTGTAGACCTGCTGTGAGGTCTTTAATCCCTACGCCTGATAGACCGACTTCTTTGAGTAGATTTTCTACCATTGGTGCTTGAGCTTTATAGCGTAAGGCGCTGTCAACGACTTGATCAGCGAGACTTCCCCCACCTCCGTTAGAACCACCATTGCCACCACCTGCGCCACCAGTGAGGTGAGACATGCCATCAATTTGCATGATTTTAATGCCCTCGATATTTTCAATCGGTTTAACACTTTGCTTGATAATATCAGGTAACTGCTGAACAATTTTCTCTTTCACCTGCATTGAGATTTGCTTATCAGAAAGTATATTTGATGCTTCATTGATGGCTCTTTTACCCGCCGCATCAACTTCATAACGCATTTCAACGGCACTTGCATTTAATTTATCGGCATCTGCTTGTGCTTTTGCGAATATTTTTGTTCTTTCTGCTTCACGAGAGGCGCTAATAATTTCAACATCTTTATTTCTTTGTGCCATTGTGACATCTTTAGCAGTAATAATTTCTTCTTTCTTTGCTACTTCTTTTGCTTGTGCCTCATAAGTTTCTATCCATGCTTCAGCCGTTGCTTTGTGTGCGGCTGCAACTGCAATACTTTCTTGCATTTTTGCTTCTTCTTTTTGACGGTCTTTATCTAACTCAGCTTTTGTAATTGCCAGTTCTTGTGCTTGCTCTGCAAATACTTTTTCTTCATCTAGTTTAAGTTGTTTTTTACGTGCGGCAACATCACTTTCTTTAACAGCGACATCTTTTTCGTTTTTAACACGATTTTGCTCGCGTTCATTTTCTGCAACTTTAGTTTCAACAAAGGTAATACCTTCAACATCTAATGCATTATTTCGATCAAAGAACTCAAGATCAGTTTGTTGAACTTTTGCTAATGCAACAGCCTCTAGTTGTAAACCAAAGCGTCTAATATCAACACCTAATGCTTCTTCGACAATAGCATTGACTTGATCATTGTCATCATGCAATCCTTGAATGTCCATTTTCGCTGTTGCTTCGCGTAATGCCTCAGCACAGGATGCTTCTAATTGCTCTTGTAATTCTTCAGTTTTAACTGTTTTTTCACCGAGTGTTTGACCTGCAAGCGAAATTGCCCTTGGTTCAGGTGTGACTCTAAGAGAGAATTCAGCAATCAAATCAACCCGTAATTTATTTTTAGTAATATAGGCTTCGTGTTTTTCTCTTTTGATAACGAGCTTAATCACATTCATATTGATAATTAAGGCGTCATGTAAGACGGGAAAAATAAAACCACCATTATCCATAATGATTTTTTCTCCACCAAATCCTGTGCGGATAATGGAAATTTCTTTGGTTGCACGTTCGAAAAAAAGTAAAAAAAGTGCTGCGGCGATAAGACCAATGACGGCAAAAATTCCGACAATCCATAAGATAGAGCTAAGTTCCATGAGTGTTTCCTCGTTGGTGTAATGATATAAAATAATTTATTTGTTTTGCTGTAATAAACAGTAGACCAATTAAAATGTAATAACTAGCCCCCTATCGTAAATACTGCTAAATAAGGCTGAGGGGGGAGGGGAGGGGGGGAGAAAATGACATTATCGACCTGATTTGTCCTTTTTTTAGCTGCTTTATCCATATCAATAGCTTAGTGCCTAACATCGATTAAATAAAAAGAAATATTATTTCTTCACTATCCTCTTTTATTTTTGCCAGATAGAATAGTCGAATGATTGAACCTGACCTATTAGAAACTGATTTCGAATCCCTAAAAATCCCTCCACATTCCATCGAGGCTGAACAGTCTGTGCTCGGCGCTTTAATGTTGGAAAATAGAGCGTGGGATCAAATTGCTGATCGTATTATAGAAGAAGATTTCTATCGCTATGACCATCGCCTTATTTTTCGTGCCATTGCTGATTTAGCTGATGAGAATCAACCGCTAGATGTGATTACACTTTCAGAATGGTTAAAACAACGTGGTGAATTACATGAAGCAGGAGGGCTTGCTTATTTAGCTACATTGGCAAAAGACACCCCTAGCGCTGCAAATATTCGGGCTTATGCGGATATTGTGCATGAAAAATCCGTATTGCGACAACTTATTTCAGTGGGCACGGAAATTGCGGATGCTGCCTTTAATTCAGGTGAACGCGCCAGTAAAGATCTGTTAGATGAAGCAGAACAAAAGGTGTTTCATATTGCAGAACAAGGGAGTCGCCAACAGGCTTTTCATCCCATAAAAGAATTGCTTAAAGCATCACTGGCTAAAATTGATGAGCTGAGTAAATCAGAGGATACAATTACGGGAGAAGCAACAGGCTATACAGATCTGGATAAACTAACATCAGGGTTTCATGGCGGTGATTTAGTGATTGTTGCAGGGCGACCCGCAATGGGAAAAACAACCTTCTCAATGAATATTGCAGAGCATGTCGCTTTAAAGAAAAAGCCAGTGGCTATTTTCAGTATGGAAATGCCAGCGGAACAATTAGTATTACGTTTATTTGCATCTAATGGGCGCGTTCCCCTGACCGATATACGCACAGGTAAAATTCGTCAGGAAGATTGGCCTCGGATTGGTCTGGCGGTTAAGGAATTTTCAAAAACAAAGCTTTTTATTGATGACAGTGCCGCACTTTCCCCAACAGAAATTCGTGCAAAAACACGTCGTTTAGCACGTGAACAAGGTGGCTTAGGTCTGGTTGTAATTGATTATCTGCAATTGATGCAAACAGGATCAAAATCAGATAATCGTGCATCAGAATTATCGGAAATATCACGCTCTTTAAAAAGCTTAGCTAAAGAACTCGACTGTCCTATTATTGCTTTATCACAGCTCAATCGTAGCCTAGAGCAACGTCCTAATAAACGCCCTATTATGTCAGATTTAAGAGAATCAGGCGCAATTGAGCAAGATGCTGATATTATTATTTTCATCTACCGTGACGAAGTGTATAACGAAGAATCGCCCGATAAAGGGATGGCAGAAGTGATTATTGGCAAACAAAGAAATGGTCCTATAGGAACAGTTAGATTAACCTTTATCGGCAAATACACCCGCTTTGATAATCATGCGCCCGATATGTATGCCCAAAATTTTTAGATTAATTTTGCGTTATACTCCTGAATAAGAAACCAATTTATAAAATTGGTGACAAGACCCCCCCTCTGTCTTTAGCTGAGGGGATGAATTGCCACACTTAAACAACGTAGTAGAGTAAAAACTCTGACAATTTTCTATTCAGAGTTACAGATCTCTACTTAGACTGATTACCTATTCAGTCCGAAGACCTATCTTGAATTTCACGATTCAAGCCTCTGTGTCTTTTGCTCAGAGGTAGTTGACTCCTCACGTCCCATTAGAAAATCTTGATATTCTTTAAGTTTTTCCCATTTGTTGTTATAGGCTAAATCAGCTTGATAAGGCCATGTTTCAGGG